>JAEZID010000372.1 GCA_023416195.1 Pseudomonadota bacterium
GACCCTGACCGAGCGCATCGCCGAGCGCCTGAACTGCCGGCCGGAGCAGACCCGCGCCGCCGCCGACCTCGCGCCCGGTGAGGACCTGCCCGACGCCGCCGGCCTGGAAGCCCGCCTCGACAAGCTGACCCGCGAGCGCGAGAACATGGGCCCGGTCAACCTGCGCGCCGAGATCGAGGTTGCCGAGCTGGAGCAGCAGATCACCAGCCTCCAGACCGAGCGCGAGGACCTCGTCAGCGCCATCGCCCGCCTGCGCCAGGGCATCGCCAGTCTGAACCGCGAGGCGCGCGAGCGCCTGGTCGCCTCCTTCGACACGGTGAACCGCAATTTCCAGGACCTGTTCACCCGCCTGTTCGGCGGCGGCAAGGCCCATCTGGAGCTGGTCAACGCCGAGGATCCGTTGCAGGCCGGCCTGGAAATCTACGCCAGCCCGCCGGGCAAGAAGCTTCTGGTTCTCTCATTGCTGTCGGGCGGCGAGCAGGCGCTGACCGCGCTGTCGCTGCTCTTCGCCGTCTTCCGCTCCAACCCCGCGCCCATCTGCGTTCTGGACGAGGTGGACGCCCCGCTGGACGAGGCCAACGTCGGCCGCTTCTGCGACCTCGTGGACGACATCGCGCGCGAGGGCAACACCCGCTTCCTGATCATCACCCACCACCGCCTGACCATGGCCCGCGTGGACCGCCTGTTCGGCGTGACCATGGTGGAACGCGGCGTGTCGCAGCTGGTCAGTGTGGACCTGCGGGCGGCGGAGGAGCTAAGGGGCGTGGCATAAGGCTTCGGCCCCACGTCCGCTTGCCGTTTAGCAGATCCGCGCGGCGACGCGCGTCCTCGCACGTTAGGCTGTCCGGTGAAACATTTCCGCTCGGAGCGTTCTGTTTCCTCACCGTCATCCCCGCGCAGGCGGGGGTCCAGAAGATCCCCCATGTAAGGGCTGGCCTGCCCGTTCCGCAGCTTGAAAAAGCCCGGCGTTCCAGTACCCCTGCGAGATGGATTTGGGCATCCATGCATTGATGGAACAGAGAGAGGAGGTGCGTCATGAAGCAGGTGATGTTCGTCGAGCTTGGGATGGGCGTGGACCTGCACGGGCAGGACGTGACCAAGGCCGCCATCCGCGCGGTGCGCAACGCCATCGAGCGCAACTCCATGCCGGGCATGCGCGCGCTGGTGGACGGCGACACCAGCCGGATGCAGGTGCGCGTCCATCTCGCCGTGCCCGCCGACGCTGATCAACTGGACGTCGAGGCGGTGCGGGCCGTCTTCCCCTATGGTCAGGTGACGGTAAACGTCGGCAGCGGCGGCATGTTGGCGCCGAGCGGCATCTTTCTTGCCGACAAGGACGACAAGAATGAGATGATCTACGTGGTGAACGCGGCCATCGAGGTCGGGATTTAACGGACACCCACGGGAGGGCTGGATGATCTACGCGCTGGACGACAAGGTTCCGCAACTGGCCGAGGCGAGCTGGGTGGCGCCCAGCGCCACGGTGATCGGGGATGTCCTGCTGGAAGAGGATGCCTCGGTCTGGTGGGGCGCCGTGCTGCGCGCGGAGGCGGAGCGCATCCATATCGGCGCCGGCAGCAACGTTCAGGACAACGCCGTTCTGCACGTCGATCCCGGTTACCCGCTGACGCTCGGCCGCAACGTCACGGTCGGGCATCTGGCGATGCTGCACGGCTGCACCGTGGGCGACGGCAGCCTGATCGGCATCGGCGCCACGGTGCTGAACGGCGCCCGCATCGGGCGCGATTGCCTGATCGGCGCCCACGCCTTCATCGCCGAGGGCAAGGAGATCCCCGACCGTTCCCTCGTGCTCGGCGCGCCGGGCAAAGTGGTGCGGACCCTCGGCGACGAGGATGTGGAATGGCTTCGCGGCCCGGCGACGGCCTATAGGGAACGCTGGAAGTCCTACGCGCGCGGCCTGCGAGCGCTCGGATAACGAAGGCGATTGGCGATCAATCCTCCAGCCGCCGGCCCGTCGCTCCGTCGAACAGGTGGAGCGCGTGCGGCGGCGCGTCGAGCCGCAGCGTCTCGCCCTCGCGGCAGACCGGCAGGCCGGCCATGCGGACCAGCAGAGCCTCGCCGTTGGGCAGCCGGCCATAGACGACCGTGTCGGCGCCCAGCGCCTCCACCAGATCGACCGTGACGCTCAGCACGCCATCGGCCGACACCGCCACATGCTCCGGCCGGATGCCGAGCTTCACCTCCCGGCCGCCCAGGGCGGGCTGCGGGTGCGGCAGCGGCAAGGCGGCGCCGCAAGGCAGGGTCAGCGTCCGCCCGTCCGCGTCGACGCGGGCGTCCAGCACGTTCATCGGGGGCGAGCCGATGAAGCCCGCCACGAACAGGCTGGCCGGGCGCTGGTAGACCTCCAGCGGCGTGCCGGTCTGCTCGGCGACTCCGTGGTTCATCACCAGGATGCGGTCGGCCAGGGTCATCGCCTCCACCTGATCGTGGGTGACGTACAGGCTGGTAACGCCGAGCCGGTCCTGAAGCCGCTTGATCTCCACCCGCATCTGCGTGCGCAGCTTGGCGTCGAGGTTCGACAGCGGCTCGTCGAACAGGAAGGCGGCCGGCTCGCGCACGATGGCGCGGCCCATGGCGACGCGCTGGCGCTGGCCGCCCGACAGCTGGCTCGGCCGGCGGTCGAGGAAGCGGCCGAGTTCCAGGATTTCCGCCGCCTTGGCGACGCGCGCCTGGATTTCCGTCTTCGGCACGCCCCGGATTTTCAGACCGTAGGCCATGTTGTCGAAGACGCTCATGTGCGGGTAGAGCGCGTAGTTCTGGAACACCATGGCGATGTCGCGGTCCTTGGGCTCCAGCCCGTTGACCACCCGCCCGCCGATGGCGATCTCGCCGCCGGTGATGCTCTCCAGCCCCG
>JAEZID010000431.1 GCA_023416195.1 Pseudomonadota bacterium
GGATGTAGGTCTCGGCGTAGACCGCGCCGGACAGGTGGCTGTGCAGGTCGGCACCCTTGGGCATGCGGGCGAGAAAGGCGCGCAGCTCCGGCGGGCTGTTGCGCACCGCCTCAAGCCGCCGCGCGGCATCGCCGGCCATCTGGGCGGAACCCGGTTCGCCCACCGACGCCAGACCGGCGCAGCCGCCGGTCAGCAACGCCATCGCCAAAACCGGAACCGTCCCAAAACGTGCGCCCGCCATCGTCACTCTCCAAAGCCGCTCGGATCTTTAGCGGACGATGCACGGACAATCGATGGACGGCAATATTGTATCTCCCACCGGTTGCAGAATGCACCGGCACGCCGCGATCCGCTTTAGGTCTGTAGAAGACGGCGCTTTCCCGCTATGGTGCGCGGCGACCCCGTGCCTATGCCGATCCGGAGCCGCCGCGATGACCGACACCCCGCCCAGCCTGAACGACGCCATCCGCCTGTTCCGGGCGGGCGACCTTCCCGGCGCGGAAGCGGCCTGCCGCGCGCTGCTGGCCGACGATCCGCACAACGCCCAGGGGCTGCACCTGCTGGGCCTCATCGCCGCGCACACAGGCTATCCCGACTCGGCGCTGGTGCTGTTCGGCAAGGCCATCGCCGAGGTGGGGACCGACCCGTCCTTCCACAACAGCCGCGGCAGCCTGCTTTTCCAGCTCGGCCGCGCGGCCGAGGCAGAGGAGGCGTTCCGCGCCGGCCTCGCCATCAACGACCGCCTGCCGGAGCTGCACGGCAACCTCGGCAACGCGCTGAAGACGCTGGGCCGGCCGGAGGAGGCGGAGGCCGCCTTCCGCGCCGCGCTGGACATCCGCGCCGACGCGCCGGAGATGCACAACTTCCTGGCCACCACGCTGCGCGAACTCGGCCGGCTGGAGGAGGCGGAGAAGCATTTCCGCAAGGCGCTGGATCTGGCGCCGGACTATCTGGACGCCCGCTACAACCTCGCCGAACTGCTCAGCACGCGCGGCCATCTGGAGGAGGCGGAGATCGCCTTCCGCAAGGTGCTGCAGGCGGCGTCCCGCTTCATCCCCGCGCAGGTCGGTCTGGCGCATGTGCTGCAAAGCCTCGACCGCGCCGCCGAGGCGGTGGAGGTCATCGAGAAGGCCCGCGAGATGGCGCCGGACCACCCGCTGGTGCAGTTCACGCGGCGCCTGATCTATTCGAACGCGATCCCCGGCTGGCACCTGCCGATGATCAATGACGCCGAGCGCAACGTCGCCTATGAGGAGTCGCTGAAGCGCGCGGTGACGCCCGACTCGCTGGTGCTGGAGATCGGCACGGGTTCGGGCATCGTCGCCATGATGGCGGCGCGCGCCGGCGCGAAGAAGGTCGTGACCTGCGAGGTCAACCCGATCCTCGCCCGCGTCGCCAAGGAGACGGTCGCCAACAACGGCTACGCCGACCGCGTGAAGGTCGTGCCGAAGCTGTCCACGCAGCTGAGCGTCGGCGCGGACGGCGATCTGCCGGAAAAGGCCGACGTCTTCGTCTCCGAACTCATCAACGTCGGCATGCTGGCCCCGCGCATGCTGTCGGTGCTGCAACACGCCCGCACCCATCTGGTGAAGCCCGGCGGCGCCATCATCCCGCGCGCCTCGACCGTCTACGCCATGCTGGTGGAAACGCCGGAGCTGGCGCGCATCAACCCGGTGCGGACCATCGACGGCTTCGATATGTCGACCTTCGACGTGTTCCGCTCCCCCGGCTACCAGCAGATCGATCTGGGGGCCGACGCGCACACGCCGCTGTCGGGCCAGTTCACCGCGCTGGATTTCGACTTCACCCGCAACATGCCGGAGGAAGGCGAGCGTGAGATCACCGTGGAGGTCACCGCCGAGGGCACCTGCCACGGCGTCGCCTTCTGGTTCGACCTGTTCATGGACGAGGAGGTCGTCTACCACTCGGCCAGCCGGTCGCGGACGAACCACTGGAAGCAGGCGATGACCTTCCTGGAAAGCCCGATCCGCGTCCGTCCGGGCGACAAGCTGACCATCGTCGCGCGCTACGACAACAACCAGATCTCCTTCGGCATCGGCGGGTGACGGCCTTGGCGTCCGCGTCGCCCGACCGCCGCGCCCCCGACCGCCGTGCCATCGCGTCGTGGTGCCTCTACGACTGGGCGATGTCGGCCTACAACACGGTCATCACGACCTTCGTCTTCTCCGTCTATTTCGCCCGCGGGGTGGTCGGCGATCCGGTCGCCGGCACCTCCCGCTGGAGCGCCGCGATGACCGCCGCCGGCCTGTGCATCGCGGTGCTGAGCCCGGTGCTGGGCGCCATCGCCGACCGGTCCGGCCGGCGCAAGCCCTGGCTGGCCCTGTTCACCGCGATCACGGTGATCTTCACCGCCGCCCTGTGGTGGGCGAAGCCGGACCCGTCCTTCGCCCTGTTCGCGCTGGTCTGCGTGGTGGTCGGCACGGTGGCCTTCGAACTCGCCAACGTCTTCTACAACGCCACGCTGCCCAGCGTGGCCCCGCCCAACATGCTGGGGCGCGTGTCCGGCTGGGGCTGGGGAGTCGGCTATTTCGGCGGGCTGGCCTGCCTGCTGGTGGCGCTGTTCGCCTTCGTGAAGGCGACCGACCCGCTGTTCGGTCTGGTCGGCACGGCGGAACAGGCGAACGTGCGCGCCACCGCCTGGCTGGTCGCGGTCTGGTACGCGCTGTTCGCCCTGCCCTTCTTCCTGTGGGTGCCGGACGAGCCGGCCACCGGCCGCCCGCTGGGCACCGCCGTGCGCGAGGGGCTGAGCACGCTGCGCCGGACGCTGGTGGAGGCGCGCCGGTACAAGCAGGCCATGCGCTTCCTGATCGCCAGCGCCTTCTACCGCGACGGCATCAACACCATCACGGCCTTCGGCGGCATCTACGCGGCCGGCACCTTCGGCATGACGTTCGAGGAGATCATCGTCTTCGCCATCGCCCTGAACGTGGTCGCCGGCGTCGGCGCCATCGGCTGCGCGTGGCTGGACGACCGGATCGGGGCCAAGCCGACCATCCTCCTCAGCCTCGCCGGGCTGACCGCCTGCGGCGTGCCGCTGCTGCTGGTGACGGAGAAGGCGTGGTTCTGGGTGCTGGCGCTGGGCCTCGGCGCCTGCTTCGGGCCGGCGCAGGCGTCGGGGCGGTCGCTGATGGCGCGCCTGTCGCCGCCGCACATGGAGACGGAGATGTTCGGGCTCTACAGCCTGACCGGCCGGGTGGTCGGATTCTTCGGTCCGCTGGCGCTGGGCCTCGCCACCGAAGCCTTTTCCAGCCAGCGCGCGGGCATGGCCACCGTTGTGGCTTTTTTCGTGATCGGTTTTGGGCTTATGCTGCTGGTGCGGGAACCGGCCCCCGGGCGCGACGGGCACATGCGACAGTCCGCCGCCGCCTGAAGGCTGATTCGTCCGGCCGAAGCTGCTACCTTCCTTTTTGCTGCGACGCACAACAGTCCCGGCTGGGGGCGGAACGGATATGCTGCACATCAAGGACATCGAGGCTTTCGCCCACATCAACGAGGCTTTGGCGAGCGATTCGCGCGCCAAAACCGAAACCGACGACCACCGGCCCGCCGCCCATCCGGCGCTGCTGCTGGCGATGGTCGCGACCGGCCGCCTCAAGCCCGAGGAGCCGGGCGAGGAGCGGTCCGAAGATGCGGAGGTTCCCACCCACCGCCACGCCAGCCTCGCCGGCATGATGGCCCGCATGCTCGGCGTGCGGCGGGGTTAAAAGAAAAGCCCCTCCCCCGCGCGTGGCGGGAGAGGGGCTTTTCCGTAGCCTTTTCAGTGCCGGAAGTGGCGCATGCCGGTCAGGACCATGGCGAGGCCCTTCTCGTCGGCCGCAGCGATGACCTCGTTGTCGCGGATCGAGCCGCCCGGCTGGATCACGGCGGTCACGCCGGCCTCGGCGGCGGCCAGCAGACCGTCCGCGAAGGGGAAGAAGGCGTCCGAGGCGACGACCGACCCCTTGGTCAGCGGCTCCGACAGGCCAGCGGCCTTGGCGGCCTCGCCCGACTTGATGGCGGCGATGCGCGCGCTGTCCACGCGGCTCATCTGACCGGCGCCGACGCCGACCGTCGCACCGTTCTTGGCGTAGACGATGGCGTTCGACTTCACATGCTTGGCGACGCGGAAGGCGAACAGCAGGTCGGCCAGTTCCTGCTCCGTCGGCGCGCGCTTGGTGACGACCTTCAGGTCGGCCGGGGTGATGCGGCCGTTGTCGCGGTTCTGCAGCAGGAAGCCGCCCGACAGCTGCTTCACCATCATGCCCGGCTCGGCCGGGTTCGGCACGTCCTTGGTCAGCAGGACGCGCAGGTTCTTCTTGGTGGCGAGCAGGGCGCGGGCCGCGTCGTCGGCGTCCGGCGCGATCACCACCTCGGCGAACAGCTTGGAGATTTCCTCGGCCGTGGCGGCGTCCAGCGGGCGGTTGACGGCGATGATGCCGCCGAAGGCGCTGACCGGGTCGCACAGCAGCGCGGCCTTGTACGCGTCCAGGATGTTGTCGCCTTCCGCGACGCCGCAGGGGTTGGCGTGCTTGATGATGGCGACGGCCGGGCGCTCGAACTCGGCGACCAGCTCGAAGGCGGCGTCGGTATCGTTCAGGTTGTTGTAGGACAGCTCCTTGCCCTGGAGCTGGATGGCGGTGGCGACGCCCGGACGCTGCTCGCCGGTCACGTAGAAGGCCGCCTGCTGGTGCGGGTTCTCGCCGTAGCGCAGCGTCTGGCTGAGCTTGCCCGACAGGGTGGTGCGCGGCGGGAAGGTCTCGCCCAGCTGGCCGGCCAGCCAACCGGAGATGGCGGCGTCGTACGCGGCCGTACGCGCGTACGCGCGCTGGGCAAGCGTACGGCGCAGCTTCAGGGTCGTGGCGCCGTCGTGGGTCGCCAGCTCGTCCAGAACCGCTTCATAGTCTTCCGGGTCGGTGACCACGGTGACGAAGTCGTGGTTCTTGGCGGCGGCGCGGATCATCGCCGGGCCGCCGATGTCGATGTTCTCCACGCAATCGTCGTAGGACGCGCCCTTCGCGACGGTCGCCTCGAACGGGTAGAGGTTCACGACGACGAGGTCGATGGCCGGGATGTCGTGGGCCGCCATGGCGTCCGCGTGGATGTCGCGGCGGGCCAGGATGCCGCCGTGCACGCGCGGGTGCAGCGTCTTGACGCGGCCGTCCATGATCTCCGGGAAGCCGGTGTGGTCGGAGACTTCCTTCACCGGGACGCCGGCCTCGGCCAGACGCTGCGCCGAACCGCCGGTGGAGAGGATTTCCACGCCCTTGGCCGCCAGCGCCTGACCGAGCGCGACGAGGCCCGTCTTATCGGACACGGAAATCAGCGCGCGGGTGATGCGGACCTGATCGGGGGCGGGCGAATGGGCGGTCTTCGGCGGGCTCATCGGGGCATCCTGGTGTCAGTGAACCGGTTGCGGCGCAGCGGGAACGACAAACACGGATAAGCACGGACGATGGCCGTCCGTGCTTATCCGTATCCAACCGTGTCGAAAAAATTCCCGACCGTCGCGGATGCGCGCGATTTACGCCCCCTTGCGCTCGCGGCGCAAGGCCCATTTGACCGTGATCGCCTCAGAACCGCCATGCCCGGCGCCCGCCTGTCCGATGGCGGTATGGCCGGCAATCGCGATCTGGGTGGTGCGGCGCGGCTCGTCGCCGGTGCCCAGATAGATGCTCTCGGACAGTTCGACCGTGCCGCCCGACACGCGCAGGCGCCAGACGGCCCCGCTCGGCAGGCGCAACTGCACCTGGGACGGGTCCTGGGTCGGCCCCGCCTGGACCGACGGGTGCAGGTGGAAGCGGATGGTGAAGGGCTGCGGCTGCGGCGTTGCGCCGATCACCGGCTCCAGCGTGTCCTCGCCGCGCAGGTCCTCGCCGTTCTCGGCCAGATAGACGCGGCGGCGGTGCAGGTAGCCGAAGTTGCGGCCGTAGCCGTTGTGCGTGGCGACGACCAGGACGGCGCCGTCGGCCTCCTGCCGCTCGCAGCCGACATGGGCCGGGCGGCGGCCGAGCCCGCCGGCCTCGAACACCTCGGACGAGTTGGTCTCGGCCATCACGACGGTGGAATGCGCCGCCGTGCCGGCCAGCGCCGAGCGCCAGACGCCGGTCTTCACCGGATGGCTGCCGCAATTGACGATCAGCCGTTCCTTGCCGACGGACATCTCCATCGACAGGGTGCCGGCGTGGGCGGCGGCGTCGAGGCCCGGCAGCGGCGGCACCCCGGTGTCCATCAGCACCATGGTGCGCCCGGCGATCAGCCGTTCGAAGCCGGTGTGCGGCGCGCTCTTCAGCGGACGGCCGCGCGCGTCGGCCTGGGCCAGCACGGGGTCCACCAGCGCCGGCTCCTCCTCGCGGCTGCCGTTGAACAGGGCCAGCCCGCCGTCGCCGTGGCGGAAGAAGCGGAGCGCCGGCGTCATGCGGTCGATGGCGTGCTGAAGCGACTCCGGCACGTCGGCGCGGGCCGCGCGCAGCACGGCGCGCACGTCGATCAGGTCGCGCAGGATGCGCAGCTGCACGGACGGGCTGCGCT
>JAEZID010000458.1 GCA_023416195.1 Pseudomonadota bacterium
ACCACCGCGAGCCCGCAGGAAATCGCCCAGCTGCGCGCCCTGCGCCAGACCGCCGAGCGGGTCGGGCAGGGCGGCAACGCGCCGGCCTGTCAGGCCATCCTGGCCGAGTCCGATGCGCTGATCCGCGCGGTCGAACGGCCCCGCGTGGTCGCCGCCGACGACTTGGACAAGCTGAAGCTGCACAGCCCTTCCGGCGAGGAGATGGGCTCCATCGATGAACTGGTCGTCGATCCCGGCACCGGCCGCATCGCCTACGCGGTGGTCGAACTGGGCGGCTTCCTCGGCATCGGGGAGCGGAATTTCCCGGTGCCGTGGGCGCTGGTCCAGGCCGCTCCGGACAACCAGGGCTTCATCCTCAACGTTCCGAAGGATCGGCTGACCGCCGCGCCGCAGTTCACCCGCTCCAACCGGCCGGACATGTCGGACCGGCAATGGGCAATTGCACTGCACACCTATTACGGCGTTCAGCCTTACTGGATGCGCGATTCGGCGGCGCTGGCCGCGGCCGGGCTGCCGGCGGGCGGCGGGGCGGGGGCCCAGCCGCTCCAGCAGGAGGTTCAGCGGCTGTCGCAGGAGGTGGACCGCCTGAACCGCGAACTGTCGCAGGCGCGCACGCTGGCCGACACGACCGCGCAGAAACCCGGCCAACCCGGCGAACCGGGCGCCGGGACGAGCGGGGAAACGCCGCCGGCACCAGCCCAGGGCGGTTCCACCCCGCCCACGCCGAATCAATAGGACACCGAAAGGTCCGAGGAGGGATCGATGGCGACCGCAGACCATGATTTCGAGCGGATGATCAATGTGGGCCACACCGAGCGGCTGGCGTCGCTGATCGGCGGCGGGGTCCTGGCGGTGCTGGGCATGCGCCGCCCGACCGTGGCGGGGGCGGCCATGGCGCTGGCTGGCGGCGCGCTGGTGGCGCGCGGGCTGACCGGCTATTGCCCGGTCAAGGGCGCGCTGGAGGACTGGAGCGGCCACGACCGCCGCGCCATCCCGGCGCAGGACGTGGACGAGGGGCGCGACCGCTTTTCCCGCCACCCCGGCGACATCTACTCGTCCGCGTGCGACGAGGAGCTGGTGGACGAAGCCTCGAAGGAATCTTTCCCGGCCAGCGACCCGCCGTCCTTCACTCCCGGCGTGACCTGATTCCGCGACCAGACCCAAAAAGCAGGCTCTCCCCGGAAAGGGGAGGGCCTGTTTCATTGTGTGCCCGGAAAATATGACGCGGCGAATAAGTGGAAGGCGAGACCCTTTGCCATCTCCCGTGTTGAGCGCATGACCATCGGGTTACAGAAAAACAAAGACAGCGTGTCGCTTTTATTGCGACTTTAACACGTTGCGTATACCGTTCGACTGCACTATGCTGCGGCGCACAATTCAGCCGTTATCCACCACCCGATCCGCAACCGGGCATTCCGCAATCCAGGAAAGTCAGCCATGACCACGATCATTCCTGCCGCCGCCACGCTTGAAGGCAAGAAGGGCCTCGTGCTTGGCATCGCCAACGATCAGTCGATCGCGTGGGGCTGCGCCCGCGCCTTCCGCGCGCTGGGCGCGGATCTCGCGATCAGCTACCTGAACGAAAAGGCGAAGCCGCACGTCGAGCCGCTGGCCAAGCAGCTCGAAGCCGAGATCTTCGAGCCGGTGGACGTCACCGGCGAGGGTCAGCTGAAGGCGATCTTCGAGAAGATCGAGCAGAAGTGGGGCAAGCTGGACTTCGCGCTGCATTCCATCGCCTTCGCGCCGAAGGACGACCTGCACGGCCGCGTCGTGGACAGCTCGCGCGAGGGCTTCCAGATGGCCATGGACGTGTCCTGCCACTCCTTCATCCGCATGGCCCGCTACGCCGAGCCGCTGATGAAGGACGGCGGTTCGCTGTTCACCATGTCCTATTTCGGCGCCAACCGCGTGATCGACAACTATGGCGTCATGGGGCCGGTGAAGGCCGCGCTGGAGAGCAGCGTGCGCTATCTCGCCGCCGAACTCGGCCCGAAGGGCATCCGCGTGCACGCCATCTCGCCGGGTCCGATCAAGACCCGCGCGGCGTCGGGCATCGCCCATTTCGACGAGCTGATGGCCAAGGCCGCCGACCGCGCGCCGGAGCAGCGCCTCGTGACCATCGAGGAGGTCGGCTACACGACCGCCTTCCTCGCCACCGACGGCGCCAAGGGCATCACCGGCGTCACTACCTACGTGGACTGCGGCTACTCGATCGTCGGTTGATCGAACCGCTGCCGGGGCGGACTGAGGTCCGCCCCGAATATTCGGGCTGAGAAGGGCGGAGACGGCAAGTTTCCGTCCTTTTTGCTATGTGCACGGAAAAGGTGCGGCAAATTGACGTGTGGCATTCAGGTGTGTTCGACTTTTGCCGAAAGCCTTCCATAATCTGGCTCGCATCGCTCATGAGCCGGGCGATCTATGAAGTTGAGTTGGGGGCCGGAGGGGGCATGAGCGCCATCGCCTGGAGACGGCAGCTGAGCGTCGGTCAGCCGTCCATCGACGAGGATCACAAGCACCTGATCGAATACCTGAACGATTTGGACGCCGCCCTGAACGCGCGCGTCTATCTGCCGGCGCGGGTCGCGAAGATCCTCATGAAGCTGCTGGAGTACACGCAGGAGCACTTCAGCCGCGAAGAGAAGATCATGCAACTGGTGCGTTATCCGAAGTTCGACGACCATGTCCGCCAGCATCACGAGGCGGTCCGCATGATCGGCGAGTTGTCCGGCCATTTCTCACGGGATCCCAGCCACCAGAACGCCGAGCGAATTTACACCTTCACGGCCAACTGGCTGGTCAATCACATCATCATGCAGGACACCCAACTGACGCCCTATGTGCGTGGCGTGTGGATGTAAACCGAACCACCGAAGAAGCCCGATGCGCTCTTGACGAGCGCGTTCTTCGATCGTCGTGCCCGTGCTTGACACGGGGGCATCCGCCGGGATTCCGGCCCGTGAGGCCATGTGAATCCAAAGCGAATGCAATTCGCTTTAGAGGTACGTGGCCCGGCGGCGTCCGGACGCCTTTTCCCACGCCCACTCGACAATGGCGCTCATCAGCCGCTCCAGCGAGGGGCGGACTTCGCCGGCCAGATCCTCGCGGTAGCGGAAGGGAGAACTTTCTTCCATGTAGGTGGACTGGCACATCTCCAACTGGATGGCGTGGATGTTGTCTTCCGGCCGGCCGTAGCCGCGGGTGATGAACCCGCCCTTGAAGCGTCCGTTCAGCACGGCGGAATAACGTTCCCGCGCCGTCAGCACGTTCATCAGGCGACCGACTAGAGGTTGTGCCGCCGTGACGCCGTCCGCCGTGCCCAGATTGAAGTCGGGCAGACGCCCGTCGAAGAAACGCGGAACCTGGGAGCGGATGGAGTGTGCGTCGAACAGAACGGCGACCCCGAATCGTTCCTTCAGGTTCCGCAGTTCGCTGTTCAACTGCTCATGATAGGGGCGCCAATAGGCGCCGACGCGCCGCTCGACCTCCGCCGCGTCCGGCTCCTGGCCGGGCTTGTAGACCGGCTGGTTGTCGAAGGTGGTGAGCGGGCAGAGTTCGGTGTTGTTCGCGCCCGGATACAGCACGCTGCCCGCCGGATCGCGGTTCAAATCGACCACGTAGCGCGAACAGGTGGCTTTCAGGAACCCGATGCCGAGCGCCGGGGCGAAATGGTAGAGGCGGTCGAGGTGCCAGTCGGTGTCCGGAACGGCCAGGGCGGCGTCGGTCATGGTGGCCGCGATGTCCGCCGGCACGGCGGTGCCGACGTGGGGAATGCTGAGCAGTACGGGGGTTTCACCCGGCTGAAAGCGGAACGTCTCCATGCCACACCCCCTCGAAGCGGCGGCGGTTCGGGTGCACCGCAACATGGGAGGACTATGGTATCTCCGACTCCCAGCGTCAAACCCTATTACGTTTTCGATAGGCGCCTCATCCAAAGGGAGGAGTCAGGCTTCCAGGTCCCCTTCGCTTTCGGCGACGTGATCGACCATGTCGGACAGCACACGCCGGATGTGTTCGTCGGTGATCAGGTAGAACACGCGGTTGCCGCGCCGCTCCGCCTGGATCAGCCGGCCGGCGCGCAGCAGGCGCAGATGGTGGCTGACCAGCGAGGGCGACAGACCCAGAGCCGTCGCCATGTCGCCCACGGACGTCGGCGTTTCCAGGCAGGCCAGAATGATCCGCAACCGGCTGGGGTCGCTCATCAGGCGGAACATGTCGGCCAACTCGGTGGTCTGGTCTTCCGACAGGCGCAGGTGCGCGGGCTTGTCCTTCGAGGATGGCCCCTTGTTCGCGCTGGTGGTCATTCGGTGGTCGGTCCCGGTGTTGGCGGAGAGCAGAACTATAGGTCACGCCGCGCCATTGGCCTATAGGGCGTCCCGGCAAATAGGGTGAGTGGAGCGAAAGCCCCTTGCCCGGTCGGGACATCCGTTCGGCCGATGCGTACACGGATCGGTTGACCTGAGCGTTGCCGTGGGGAACACTTCCATCAGACAACATGTCGGTCTGCCGAACGGCCGCATCCGTGCGCAACGACGCACCGGGATTGATGGGGGGAGGACTGCCATGACCACGCGCCGACAGATGCTGTTGCCGCTCGCGCTGGCTCCGGTGGCCGGCTGGGCGATCTGGGCGACGGGGGCGAAGGAGCCCACGCACCCGGCGGGACCGTTTCACCTGCCGCTCGACGAATCGACCGCGCTGTGGCGCGATCTGGCGCAGGTCCGCATGGCCGGTCCCGCCGCCGACCCGCAGTTTCCGACGCGCGTCAAGGCGCTGGATGGCCAGACCGTCACGGTGCGCGGCTTCATGGTGCCGTTGAGCGACGCGGCGGCCCACAACCGCTTCATTCTCGCCGCCAACCCGGTTGCCTGCCCGGCCTGCCGGTCGCCGAACCCCTCGACCATGCTGTATGTCCGCAGCCAGATTCCGATGCGCGAAACCCAGGAGCCGGTGATCCTGACCGGCACGCTGAGCCTGCATCCGCTGGAGGGCCTGTTCTACCGCCTGGACCGGGCGGAACTGCGCTACGCCTGAGCGAATTGTCGGGGGCGGCGTGGCCGAAGCGTGGCGGGTCCGAGGGCTGTTCCTGGCGCTGCTGCTGTATGGCCTGTTGAGCGCTCCCGCGCCGCCCGGAATCCGCGTGGTGGAGGCCGCCATCGGTGCGCTGCTGATGCTCGCGGTCGGCGTGCGGCGTCCGCTGCTCGTCGCCACCGGGCAGGCGTTGCGTGCTCCGGGCGTCGCCGCGTGGGAGCTTCCGGCGATCCTGGCGCTGTCCTGGCTGCTGTGGGTTCCCCTGCTGCGCGGGGCGTGGGTGGGGTGGAGCGCAGGGGACATGCTGCGCGACGTGGTCCCGCTGCTGTATCTTTTCCTGCCGGTTCTGCTGGTGCCTGTGCTGCGGCCGGTTGCGGGGCCGGCGACGCGCCTGTTGGCCGGGGCGCTGATGCTGGCCGGGCTGATCTTCGCGCTGCGCTGGTGGCGGCAGGCCGGGTGGGAATTCGATGCGGTCGGCCTGCGCGTCATGGCCGATGGCGCGAGCTATTTCCTGAACGCCCCGTCCGTGCTGTTCGCCGCCATCGCCTTGCCCTTGACCGGGATGGGGTTGGTCTTGAAGGGCGGTGTCCCGCGGGTCGTCGCGGGGGTGGCC
>JAEZID010000473.1 GCA_023416195.1 Pseudomonadota bacterium
GCGCACCTCCTCCATCATCAGGGCGCCGGCGCAGACCAGCACCTCCTTGTTGGCGAAGGCGACGCAGGCCCCCCGGCGCACGGCGGCGAGCGTCGGCTCCAGCCCGGCGGCGCCGACGATGGCGGCCATGACCCAATCGGACGGGCGCGCAGCGGCCTCGGCGACCGCCTCCGGCCCGGCGGCGGCCTCGACCCCGGTGCCGGCCAGCGCGTCCTTCAGGTCGGTGTAGCAGGCGGGATCGGCGACGACGGCCAGCTTCGGCTTCAGTTGCCGGGCCTGTTCGGCGAGCAGGGCGACGTTGCGGTTGGCGGTCAGCGCCTCCACGACGAAGCGGTCCGGGTCGCGGGCGACGAGGTCCACCGTCTGCGTGCCGACCGACCCCGTCGCGCCCAGGATCGTCACCCGGCGCGGCGCGTCCGCCACCGTTTCAGCCGTTCCGACGTTCGGCGTCACCACCATGATACCGCTGTTCCAAGGGTCGCGTGGAAAAGAGCCAGCACCGGGGCGGCGACCAGAAGCCCGTCGATGCGGTCCAGGATGCCGCCATGCCCGGGAATGAGATGGCCGCTGTCCTTGACATTGAAACGGCGCTTGACCGCCGACTCGAAAAGATCGCCCGCCTGCCCCACCACGGCGACCAGCGCGCCGACCAGCAGCGCCAGCGCCGGCAGGTGCGCGTCGAAGGCCTCGGCGATGCCCCAGCCCACCAGGGCGGAGCTGACCATGCCGCCGATCAGGCCGGCCCAGGTCTTTTTGGGGCTGATGCGCGGCGCCAGCTTCGGCCCGCCGATGCTGCGCCCGGCGGCGTAGGCGCCGATGTCCGTCGCCCAGACGGCCAGCATGGCGAAAAGGAACAGGGCCAGACCGCTGTCCGGCAGGTCGCGCAGCCACATCAGGCCGGCGAGCCCGGCCGCGACATAGACCACGCCCGAGCCCAGCAGGCCCCGGTTGGCGCCGCCGCCCACGACGGCCACCAGCACCGCCGCGACCACGGCAACGGCCATGGCGACCAGCGGCCCGGCGACGATCTGCGCGGCAAGGGCGCCGAGGACGCCCAGTCCCGACAGCAGCAGGGCCGGCGTCTTGCGCTGGCTGGGAACGAGGTTGACCCATTCGATGACGGCAACGACCGCGCCCGCGGCGATCAGCGCGCGGAAGACCCAGCCGCCGGCCCAGACCGCGCCGAGGACGAGCGGCGCCAGGACCAGCGCCGAGATCGCGCGCGTCTTGAGGTCGCCCGCCTTGCCGGAGGGCGCGTTGCCGGGAACTGCCTTATCGCGAGCCGACTGTTGTGGCGCCGAAGCGACGTTCCCGTCGGTGGAACTCTTCAATCGCCGCCTCCAGGTCGCGCTTGGTGAAGTCGGGCCACAGCGTGTCGGTGAACACGAACTCGGCGTAGGCCGACTGCCACAGAAGGAAATAGCTTAGCCGCTGCTCGCCGCTGGTGCGGACGATCAGGTCGGGATCCGGGATGTCGGTGGTGAACAGGCGGCTCGCGAAGACCTCTTCGTCGATGTCCTGCGGCGCCAGCCGTCCGGCCTTCACATCCTCGGCCAGGCGCCGCGCCGCAAGCGCGATCTCCTGCCGGGATCCGTAGCTGAGGGCGACCACCAGCGTCAGCTGGCGGTTGTCCCTGGTCAGATTTTCGGCGTTCTCGATCAGCTGGACGATGTCGGCGGACAGGCGCGTCCGGTCGCCGATCACCCGCAGGCGGACGCCGCCCTTGTGCAGCTCCGCGATCTCGCTGCGCAGGTAGAAGCGCAGGAGCTGCATCAGGTCGGTCACCTCCTCCTCCGGCCGGCGCCAGTTCTCGGAGGAGAAGCTGAAGATCGTCAGATAGCCGACGCCCAGCTCCCGCGCGGCTTCGACCGTGCGGCGGACGGCGTCCACGCCCTTCTTGTGGCCGGCGGTGCGCGGCAAGCCGCGCGCCTTGGCCCAGCGCCCGTTGCCGTCCATAATCACGGCCACGTGCGCGGGCGGGCGCAAGGGGCGGCTGTCTTCCGCGTCGCGCATGCCGTCAGACCTGCATGATGTCCTTTTCTTTTTGCGCAAGCGTGTCGTCGATCAGCTTGATGTACTGATCGGTGAGCGCCTGCACCTTGTCGGCCAGGGTCTTGTGCTCGTCCTGCGTGATCTCGCTGGCCTTTTCCGCCTTCTTCAGGCCGTCCATGCCGTCGCGACGGATGTTGCGCACGGCGACGCGGGTCTGCTCCGCATACTTGTGCGCGACCTTGGTCAGCTCCTGGCGGCGCTCCTGCGTCAGGTCGGGCAGCGGCACGCGGATGTTCTGGCCCTCGGTCTGCGGGTTCAGGCCCAGGCCCGAATCACGGATGCCCTTCTCCACCGCCTTGACCATGCCCCGGTCCCAGACCTGGACGACGATCAGGCGCGGCTCGGGCACGCTGACGGTGCCGACCTCCTTGAGGTGCATCTTGCTGCCGTAGGCCTCGACGGTCACGGGCTCAAGCAGGCTGGCGGAGGCCCGGCCAGTGCGGAGACCGGTCAACTCCTTGCGAAACGCCTCAAGCGCTCCTTCCATGCGGCGCTTGAGATCCGATGCGTCGGGCGCAGCCACGGGCTTACTCCGTTTCTTCTGTTATGATCGTGAACTTGCCCCGACCCTGCATCACCTCGGCGAAGGCGCCGGGCGTGTGGATCGAGAAAACCAGTATGGGGATGTGGCTCTCGCGCGCCAAGGAGATTGCGGAGGCGTCCATGACCTGAAGGTCACGCGCGAGCACATCGAGGTAGGTAAGACGCTCGTAGCGTTCCGCGTCCTTCACCTTCTTCGGATCGGCGGTGTAGACGCCGTCCACCTGCGTGCCCTTCAGCAGAGCGTCACAGCCCATCTCCGAGGCGCGCAGCGCCGCGGCGGTGTCGGTGGTGAAGAACGGGTTGCCGGTGCCGGCGGCGAAGATCACCACGCGGCCCTTTTCCATGTGCCGGATGGCGCGGCGCCGGATGTACGGCTCGCACACGGACGACATGGGGATGGCCGACTGCACGCGGGTCGTGACGCCCATCCGCTCCAACGCGCTCTGCATCGACAGAGCGTTCATCACGGTGGCGAGCATGCCGATGTAGTCGGCCGAAGCGCGCTCCATGCCGCCGGCGGCACCCTTCACACCCCGGAAGATGTTCCCCCCGCCGATGACCAGGCTGACCTGGACACCCAGCTCGATCACCGCCTTCACCTCGTTGGCGACGCGGTTGACCACCTCCGGATCGAGGCCGTAATCGCGCTGACCCATCAGCGCCTCGCCGGATACCTTGAGAAGGACGCGGCGGAAGCGGATGCCGTCAGCCGGCACGGTGTTTCCGGAGGTCTGGCCCATTGGAGGGTTATCTCCCGATTGTTGGTGTGAGGGTGTAGCCGGCGGTCCGGTCGGCGGTTACTTCTGGCCGGCGGCCGCGGCGACCTCGGCGGCGAAGTCGGACTCGGCCTTCTCGATGCCCTCGCCCAGCGCGTAGCGGACGAAGCCCGTGAGCTTGACCGGCGTGCCGATTTCCTTGGCGACGTTCTCGACCACCTTGCGGACCTTGGTCTCGCCGTCGATCACGTAGGTCTGCTCCAGCAGCACCACTTCCTC
>JAEZID010000498.1 GCA_023416195.1 Pseudomonadota bacterium
CTGATGGTCGTGCGCCGCTAATACGCGGATCGCAAGGACGGCACAAAACGGCGAGGCGCCCCCTGTGGGGCGCCTCGTTCGTTTTTGGGCTGCCGTTTTGAAGGCTACGCGAAATCCGGGTCGGTCGGGCGCGACGGCGCGATGTCGGAGCCGGGGACCGGCGGGATATCGCGATCCTGCGGGCCGGGGGTGGGCAGGTCCGGGTTGTCGGTGGCGGGCGCCGGCGTCGGCAGATCCTCGTGCTGCTGCGGCTGCGGGCGGGGCGGGGCCGCGCGAAGCGGCTGCGGACCGGGCGTCGGGGAAATCCAACCCATGGATCGAACCCTCCTCACTTTGTTTGCGGTGCGGAATATTAACCGTCCACATGGCCCTTCCGCGCCCGTTGACCGAGCGCGATGAGGGGGTATGCTTTTTGAGGGAGCAAACGACCCGATTGCGGCAAACCAAAACGGAGAGGGTGATCATCATGGGGAACACGGCCGGTCAGGCGCTGAGCTGCATCAATGGCGAATGGATCGAGGGCAACCCGCCGATCATCGGCCCGATGACGCACGCGATCTGGCTTTCCTCGGTCGTTTTCGACGGGGCGCGGGCCTTTCAGGGCGTCGCCCCGGACCTGGATCTGCACTGCGCGCGCGCCGTCCGATCGGCGCAGGCGCTGGGGCTGGCGCCGATGCTGACGGCCGGCGAGATCGAGGAACTGTGCTGGGACGGCATCCGCCGCTTCCCCAAGGACGCGGAGCTGTACATCAAGCCGATGTTCTACGCGGAGGAGGGCTTCGTGGCGCCCGCGCCGGAAACCACCCGGTTCGTGCTGACGCTGAACGAGGAACCGCTTCCGGGCATCGGCGGCTTCACCGCCTGCATCTCGACCCGCCGCCGGCCGGCCCCGGACATGGCGCCGACGCTGGCCAAGGCCGCCGCGCTGTACCCGAACGCCGGGCTGGCGCTGATCGAGGCGAAGGCGCGCGGCTTCGGCAACGCGATCATGCTGGACCCGATTGGGAATGTGGCGGAGTTCGCCACCTCCAACCTGTTCATTGCCAAGGACGGGGTGGTGCGCACGCCGGTCCCCAACGGCACCTTCCTGAACGGCATCACGCGCCAGCGGGTGATCGGGCTGCTGCGCGACGACGGGGTCGTGGTGGAGGAATGCTCGCTGAGTCCGCGCGACGTGCTGGAAGCGGACGAGGTCTTTTCCACCGGCAACTATTCGAAGGTCGTGCCCGTCACGAAGGTCGAGGACCGGGAATTGGGAGCCGGACCCTTCTTCAAGCGCGCGCGCGCCCTGTACTGGGAGTTCGCCTTCCGCTGAGATGACCGCTGAGGCGGTATGCCGCCCGGCGTCGGGCTTGATGTGCGGCCGGTGCATGGCCATGATGATTCGGCATCGGCGGTGCCGGCAGGGAGCCGGCGCCGCCCCGGCGGAAAGGGACGACGATCATGCAGTTTCGCGAACGGCGTCGGGTCATCCAGGTCATCCGCACCACCGACGACCCGGACGTGACGCGGGGACGGTCGGAGGTCGTCGGGAAGATCGACAAGGCGGCGCCCGCCGTGACCGACAAGCTGCAAAAGGCCTGCACGCCGGAGGAACTGTCGGAGATCGCCGCTTATCTGGCGAACCGGCGGAACGGCCTGCATGACGACGCGGTGGGCGCCGGGGCGGAGACCCTGCCGGCCCGGATGCGCGCCGCCGCCGAGTATTTCCGCAGCCATCGGGATGACGAGGCGAGGGGGTTCGCCGCCGAGATCCGTCTGGCCTGGGACGAACTGAAAGGCGCGTTGCGCGAGGCCGGCTTTTCCAAGAGCAAGCTGCGGAAGACGGGCGGCGGGACGGCCGCGCCGGCCGTCGCGGAAAAGGCGGAAGACGTGGCTTCGAAGCCCGCTCCTGTGAAGAAGCCCGCTCCTGTGAAGAAGGCGCCGCCGGAGAAGAAGCCGGCGGTGAGAAAAGCTCCGGTGACGAAGCGCACGGCGGCGGCCGCAATCGCGCTGGCCGCGCAGTCGCCGGCTCCGGTGGTGACGGTCGATCCGGCGGCGGTCAAGGCGGAAAAGCCGGCTTCGGGGGATTGAGGTCGGGGGACTCGTCGCGGGAACAGGCCGCGTTGCGATGGTGCGTCAGGGTCGCCGACAGGCGGGACAGCCAAGGATCGGTGGGCGCGCCGGAGGCGGGCAGGGTGGCACGGCGGCGGGCGGTGCCGAGTCGCGCCTCGGCGGCCAAGCGGGAATGCAGGGCGAGACGGGCGGCGTGCGCCAGGGCCATGCGACGGGAGGAACCGCCCAGAAGGACGGTTTGCAAAACCTCCGGCGGCGGTGGTCCGTCGTGGGAACGGTGCAGGTCGTCGAGTTGGGTAAGGGCCGAGCGATCCATGCGGAAGACGGTAGTTGCTTCCGCAGGATCAATCAAGGACAATTATCCTAGGATACACTGCCCCTGTTGGGTTTGCTTTACTGGCTGGCCCAGACGATCCGCGCCATCCAGGCCACGTCGCTGCGCGGGATGCTGCGGTCGGGGTGGGCGCGGTTGATGGACAGCAGCTCGATCTTCGTCGCGGTTTCCCGCAACAGCTGCTTGGCGAGAACCTCGCCGCCCCTGGTGCGCACCACGACGCGGTCGCCGCGGCGGATCTGCGCGGCCGGCGAAACGATGATGGTGTCGCCGTCGCGGTAGACCGGGTCCATGCTGTCGCCGGAGATCTCCAGCGCATAGGCGTGCGGGTCGCCGATGCTGGGGAACAGAAGCTCGTCCCAGCCGCTGCCGGCCGGGTAGCCGGCGTCGTCGAAATAGCCGGCGCAGCCCGCCTGCGCGTAGCCGATGACCGGGACGCGCTGGACGGAACCGCCGGCTCCCGAATCGCCGACGAGGCTGACGAATTCCGACAGGGAGGCGTTCGTGGCCTCAAGGACCTTCGACACGCTTTCCGTCGAGGGCCAGCGCAGCTTGCCGTCCCCGGTGGTCCGCTTGCTTTTGTTGAACGTCGTCGGATCCAGCCCGGCGCGCCGCGCGAGTCCGGAGGCCGACAGCCCGTTCTGGGCCGCAAGGCGGTCGATGGCCCGCCAGATATCCGCGTGTTTTAGCATGGGACGATAATCTCATAAACGCCGCGCCTCGTCCCTAGGAAGGTTTTCATATTTTCCTTGACGAAGGAATATAATCAGAACATAACATGAACAGATGTTCGCCGGTACCGAGCATCGCCGACGCCGCGAGGCGGGAAAAGGCGAAGGCCGGGCGGCCGGCGAACCTGTGCGTGCATAAGCTTCCGGGAGACCCAGCATGGCCTGTCACCGCAATTACTCCATGGTCCTCGCCGACGCCGACGGGGTGCCGTTCGGCAGTGCCGAGGAAGCGTGGTTCTGGTCGGTCCAGGCGCAGGAGGCCAAGGCGGCCGGCGCGCGGGTGCAGGCGGGGCGGGGGCTGGTGCAGCGCCCGTGCGAGCCGGGCGACGTGCTGCGCGCCGTGGACCGGCTGTACCGCCGCCGGCTGCTGGTGCGCGATCACTTGCATGTGCTGGTCCATTACGGCCGCCGCCTGCTGCCGCCGGACCCGGAGCGTCACCGCGAGCAGCGCGCCCACATCCTGTGGCGCGAGGCGTTCGACCGCATCAACCCCGTGCTGCGCGAAAAGGGCATCGTGCAATGAGCCGGATGCCCGCCGTCTCGCCCGAGGCTCCGCGCGCCTGGGTCGTGTTCCGGGGCGACGCGGAGCTGTGGTGGCTGCGGCTGCTGAAGCCCGGTTTCCGGCACTGCCTGGCGCTGCTGAACGACGGGCGGCGCTGGGTGATGGTCGATCCGCTGGCGACCTTCATGGACGTGGCGGTGCTCGACGTGGCGCCGGGCTGGGACCTGCCGGGCTGGTTCCGCGGGCAGGGGATGGCGGTGGTCGCAGCGCCGGTGCGCCGTGGCCTGACCCGCCCGGCGCCCTGGGGCCCCTTCACCTGCGTCGAGGCGGTCAAGCGCATGCTCGGCCTGCACGCCCCCTTCGTCGTGACGCCCTGGCATCTGTACCGCCGCCTGACGCTTTCCCCGATCCGATACGACAGCCGACAAGAAGGACCCGCCCATGGCCAATCTGTTCCAGACGCCGCGGCCGCCGTCGCCGCCGCCGCCACCTCCACCCCCTCCGCCGCCTCCGGTGGTGGCGTTGCCGCCCCCGCCGCCTCCTCCACCGCCGCCACCGCCGCCCCCTCCACCTCCTCCTCCACCGCCACCCCCACCGCCGCAGTACGACCCGCCGTGGTGGGT
>JAEZID010000516.1 GCA_023416195.1 Pseudomonadota bacterium
GTTGAGAATGGCCGGCTGGCCGGGCGCGGCCGCGAGCCCGGCCTCGGCGACCGCCAGCGCCTCCCCGGCCCGGCCGAGCCGCAGCAGGACGCCGGATCGCCCGGCCGGCAGCGCCGGGTGGTCGGGAGCGAAGTCGCGCAGCGCCTCCAGCCAACCCAACGCCTCCAGGCCACGGCCGCGCGACAGCTCCAGCTCGGCGGCGTTGAGGTAGGCGCCGGGCATGCGAGGCTCCAGCTCGATCGCCCGGCGCAGCAGGGCCATCCCCTCCTCGTGCCGTCCCAGATCGCCGGTCAGGCTGCCCAGATTGCAGCAGGCGTCGGCGTAGAGCGGATCGAGGGCCAGGGCTGCGCGGTAGCGCCGGGTGGCCTCCGCTCCCCGGTCCAGCCGACGCAGGGTGTTGCCCAGGTTGTTGTGGCCCTCGGCCATGTCCGGCGCCAGTGCCAGGACGCGCCGCAGGCAATGCGCGCTCGCCTCCGGCTTGCCGGCCTCCTGGAGGATGATGCCCAGGTTGCTCCATGACGCCGCCACCGTGCCGTCGAGCGCCACCGCCTGCCGGGCGGCCTGCTCCGCCTCGGCCAGACGCCCGAGGCGGCGGCACAGCTCGCCCAGGTTGCTGAAATAGGCCGGAGTCGCCCCCGGAGCGGCGCAGGCTTCTCTCATGTGCTCGATTGCCAGGTCGGTCCGGCCGGCGGAATGGGCGATCAGCCCGAGGAGATGCAGCACGTCCGTCTGTCCCGGCCACACCGCCAGTATCTGGCGTGACAGGAACTCGGCCTCCTGCAATTGCCCGGCTTCCCAGTGGCGGTAGGCCATGTCTATGGCGACCGGAATGGGGATGACCTGCGGCTCGGCCGCGTCCTGGCCGCCGCCCCCGGCGCCAGTCTTTCCCGTGGGGGGCTTTCCCGTGGAGGCGGTCCCGGTGGCGCGCACCGTCCGTCCGGCCGATCGTACCTTGCGAACCATGTGCGTCCTACCGCTTGAGTTGGGTCAACGCCGCGTCCAATCCGGTCAGTGGGATCGGCACATCCAGCGGCTTCTGGTCTCCGGTGGCGAAGCGCACCGTCATCATCGAGCCGTTCCGCAAACGGTCCAGGACGGCGCGGTCGATCTCCGCCACAGCCCGGCAGCCCCCGCCGTCGCAGCGGTCGAAGGGCAGCGTGATCGGCGCGCTGGCATCGATGCGGAGCGTCATGCCCGGCTGGAGCAGGACGCCGAGCGGGGCCGTCAGCACCATCCTGGCCTTGCCCTCCGATCCGACGAGGCCGAAGCGAACGTTCAGCAGCACCGCCTTCGCCGGCATGCCGACGGCGTACTGCTCGACGAAGCACTGCTCCCGGCCGTCGGCCTCCTTGGCGCATTGCCGGGCCCAGAGCGTCGCGCCCGCCTCGCCGGCAGGGGTGGCGGATGCAGCAGGGGCGGCGAGCCCCGCTACAGCCAGGACGGACGCGAGAAGGGCGGTCACCGGTGTCATCAGGGTCCTGTCCATGGCAGAGGTCAGAGGGCGGCCGGTGCGGCGAAGGCGTAGCCACGGAAGCGCACGGTATGAAGGGGCAGTTCCACGCCGGCCTCGGCCTCGACCTTGCGGCGCAGGCGGTGCACCAGCAGGTCGATGCTGCGGGCGTCGATCGCCAGCCGTTCGACCAGGACCTGACGGTCGACGACCGCGGCCGGCGCTTCGAAGAAGGGGCGCAGAAGACGGATCTCGGCCTCGCTCAGGCCAACGGCGTCACCGGCCGGTGTCATCAGCCGCCAATGCGCCGCGTCGAGCCGCCACGGACGCGACCGCGGCGCCGGCGGTGCCCGGCGGCGCATCACCGAGGCGATCGCCGCCTCCAGCTCGCGCATGTCCAGCGGCTTCACCAGATAGATGTCCGCGCCGGCGTTCAGGCCATGGATGCGGTCCTCGACCCGCCCGCGCGCGGTGATGACGATCAGACCCGATTGCGGATCGTCCGACAGGCGGCCGGCGATCGCCATGCCATCCTCATCCGGCAGGCCGAGATCGAGGAGGATCACGTCGGGACGGCGCTCGGCGATGGCGCGATCCATCGCCCGCCCGCCATCGGCGGAACGCACCGTCATGCCGCGCGCCCGAAGATAGGACACGATCTCCTCGCTCAGATCGACGTGATCCTCAACGACCAGCACATCCAGCACCGCCGGCGATCCCTCCGCTCCGCCCATTGCCTTCACCCACCCCTTTCAGGCGTCCCGTCGTGGAATCCGTCGCCCCAACCCGCCGGCGCTGGTGCGCTGCGCCTCATCCGGCGCGCGTCTCAACCAGTGCGGTTTTGTCCGGCCAGCGCGATTTTGTCCGGCCAGCGCGTTCTTGGGAAGAAATATATTTCAAATCGCTTTTTGGTTCCAATCAACGAATCCGTTTATTAGATTTTTGCAAGCACAATTAGCGCAGCAACAAATGAAAGATTGAGAAAGATCGTGAAAGTTAGTGAAAGGTATTCATTCTTTTCTCGAATCGCGTTGACGGTAATGAATTCGTTGGGTAATAGAAATCGATATTTCCGCCGCATCTTCTTGCAAAGTTAATTTTTGTTACCGGAAGGCACGCAACTTGGTGCGGATATGGTCACAACGTCCAGACCGCTCCACTGCATTCCGCTTTCCGGGTTGAGGCCGCAACTCCGGCGCCGGGAATGGTCGGTCGTCGAGCAACTCCAGGATGCATGAATGCCCGTAGTTTCCGCAAGCCCGCACAAGTCCCTGCGCCCGATGCTTCTGGCTGGCGCCTCGGCTGTTATTCTTGGCGCGCTGCTGGCCACAACGCCAAGCGGTGCGGCGACCAACACCATCAGTTCGAACACCTCGACAATCCCCACCATCACCTCCGGAAACAGTCTGGAGATCTTGTCGGGCGCCACCATCACCTCGACCTCGACGGACGGCGGTGTCGAGATGTCCGTCAACGCGACGATCGGGTCCATCGTCAACCACGGCGTCATCACCGGCGGGTCCTCCGGCATCGTCAACGGCACCTTCGCCAACGGCACCGGAAGCTACGGCGGGTCGATCACGACGATCACCAACACCGGCACCGTCGCCGCCGTCGGCAACTACGCCATCTACTTCTCGGGCGGTGGGGTCGGCCGCATCGAGAACAGCGGCAGCGTTTCGGGGGGAAATGCGATCGCCCTTTCCTCCGGGGCGGTCGCGGGTACGATCAGCAATTCGGGCACGATCACCCCCAGCGGCACGAATGCCGGCGTCAGCCTCAGCGGCGGCGCCACCCTGTCGACCCTCGTCAACACCGGATTGATCAGCGGCGGCGTCACGGGCAACGGCGTACGCATGTCGGGCACCGCATCGTCGATCGGGTCGATCGGCAACAGCGGCACGATCACGGCGCGGAGCGGCGTGATCGTCGATGCCGGCACGCTGGCTACGCTCAACAACAGCGGCCTGATCCACGGCAGCGGCACCAATCTCACCATTTTCGGCGCGCTGGTCGTCGGCACCGCGGGTTCGCTGCCCAACGTGGTCAACACCGGCACGATCAGCGGCCTGATCCGCAACAGCGCCACCAGCGCGATGACCATCACCGGCGCGTCGGGCACCCTGTTCGGCACCATCATGGGGACGACGACGTCCTCGGCCGGCACCATCTACTCGTCCGGTGACCTGACCTTCGCTAGGAACACGGTCCTTGAATCCGGGATCGTGGCGAGCGGCCGCTCGGTCACCAACACCGGCATCCTCCAGATCAACCGCCAGCTGACGTTCAACGCCAGCAGCTACGTCCAGGGCAGCGGCGCCACGCTGATCCTCGGCGTGGCCTCCGCCGGCACCTACGGCCGGCTGTCGGCGACCTCGGCGGCGGTGACGCTGACCGGCAGCACCATCGTCATGCAGACGGTGTCGGGCGGCAGCTTCGGCACTGGCACCTACACCATCGTTTCCGGCGGCAGCAACAGCACCCTGACCGGCGTCAACGTCTCGGTGACCGGCTTCAACGGCGACGTCGGCACAAGCATCGTCGGCAACACACTGCAGGTGGTCCTGGCTCCGCCGCGCTACTGGGACGGCGATGCCGCCGGCAACGCCGCCAACGGGGTGATCAACGGCGGTAACGGCACCTGGAGCAGCACAAGCACCAACTGGACCAAGAGCGACGGCACCCTCAACGATTCGCTGGTCGGCGGGGTGGTTCCGGTGTTCCAGGGGACGGCCGGGCAGGTGACGGTGTCGGGGTCGGTGGCGACCGCCGGCATGACGTTCAAGACCACCGGCTACCAGCTCAGCGGCGGCACCATCGGCCTGTCGAGCAGCCCGGTGGTCACCACCGACGACGGCGTCACGGCGACCGTCGCCTCCGTGCTGACCGGCAGCGCCGGAATGGCCAAAGCCGGCACCGGCACCCTCATCCTGTCGGGCGGCAACAGCTTCAGCGGCAATGTCACCATCACCGGCGGCACCCTGACCGCGAGCGGCGGGGCGGCGCTGCCCGATTCCGGGCAGGTGTCGATCGCTTCGGGCTCCATGCTGAAGCTCGGCGCCAGCGA
>JAEZID010000522.1 GCA_023416195.1 Pseudomonadota bacterium
ACCCTCCAGGTCCAGGCCGAGGTGCCCGCCGCCCTCTACGATTACAAGCACCTGATCGAGGATCCGCTGTCCTCCTGGGCGGCCGAGGCGCTGCCGAAGGGCGGCCGGCTCGGCTACGACCCGTGGCTGCACACCGTCGGCTGGGTGGAGAAGGCCCGCAAGGATCTGGAGCGCGCCGGCCTGACCCTGGTGCCCTGCCCGGACAACTTGGTGGACGCCGTGTGGGCCGACCAGCCGCCGCCGCCGCTCGCCCCCGTGGTCGCCCACGACACCGCCTTCGCCGGGGCCTCCGCCGCCGACAAGCGCGCCCGCATCGCCGACAGCCTGAAGAGCAACGGCATCGGCGCCGCCGTGCTGACCCAGCCCGATTCCATCGCGTGGCTGCTGAACCTGCGCGGCGCCGACGTGCCCTGCACGCCGCTGCCGCTGTCCTTCGCGATCCTGTCCGACGACGGTTCCGTCGATCTGTTCATCGACCGCCGTAAGCTCGCCCCTGGCGTTGAGGCCCACCTCGGCAATCAGGTCGCGGTCCGCGCCCCCGAGGATCTCGGTCCGGCCCTCGACGCCCTCGGGCGCGGCGGGCGCAAGGTGCTGGCCGACCCGGCCTCCACCTCCGCCTGGATCTTCGACCGCCTGCATGTGGCCGGCGCGAAGGTCGAGCGCGACCCCGACCCCGTCGCCCTGCCGAAGGCCTGCAAGAACGAGGCGGAGCTGAACGGCGCCCGCGCCGCCCACGCCCGCGACGGCGCGGCGCTCGTCCGTTTCCTGCATTGGCTGTCCAAGGAGGCGCCCAAGGGCACGGTCACGGAGATCGCCGCCGCCGAGCAGCTTCTGTCGTTGCGCCAAACCAACGAGCGTTTCCGGGGCCTCAGCTTCGAGACGATCAGCGGTTCCGGTCCCAACGGCGCCATCGTCCATTACCGCGTGTCGCCGGACACCGACCGCCGCCTCGAACCGGGCAGCCTCTTCCTTCTGGACAGCGGCGCGCAGTATCTGGACGGCACGACCGACGTCACCCGGACCATCGCCATCGGCACGCCGACGCCCGAGATGCGGGAGCGTTTCACCCAGGTCCTGAAGGGCCACATCGCCGTCAGCACGGCGCGCTTCCCGCGCGGCACGACCGGGTCCCAGCTCGACACGCTGGCCCGCCTGCCGCTGTGGGTGGTCGGACTCGACTACGACCATGGCACCGGCCACGGCGTCGGCAGCTTCCTGTCGGTGCACGAGGGGCCGCAGCGCATTTCCAAGGTGCCCAACACCATCGCGCTTCAGCCCGGCATGATCCTGTCGAACGAGCCCGGCTACTACAAGACGGGCGCCTACGGCATCCGCATCGAGAACCTGATCGTCGTCCAGCCGCTCGACCTGCCCATGGCCGAACGCCCCATGCTGGGTTTCGAGGTGCTGACCCTTGTGCCCATCGACCGCAACCTGATCGAACCGGCGCTGCTGACCGCCGAGGAGATCGCCTGGATCAACGCCTACCACGCCCGCGTCCGCGACGCCCTGGCCCCGGCGCTCGACGCCGAAACGGCAACGTGGCTGCTGGACGCGACCTCCCCGATCATCGTCTGAGCGCAAGCCCCGGCGCGGCTGCTTGTCACGGCCCGCATAGCGCGAAAGGGCAAATCATCCCGTGCGTTCGCCCGTGAAATCTGGCAAGGTCCGCAACCGGCACGCGGCCTGTCCGATAGGGTTAACTCCTTGTGACCGTTCGCACCGGAATCCGGTTGCGACGGTGCTTGGTAACCTGAAATTTACGGGCTTGCCGCAGTGTCTCTCTGAGGGATGACTTTTCGACAGACTTAGGGCATCACAGTCGGAACCAGTCCTCGACTACGGCGCAAGCGCCTTGCGCCGGACGAGCTGAACGCCGGGCCGGGGCCTAGCAACGGAAGAATGCGGAGACGCCTAGATGAAGATCCTCGTCGTCGATGACTACGCCACCATGCGGCGCATCGTGCGGAACCTCCTGACCCAGATCGGCTACACGGACATCGACGAAGCCGGCGACGGCGTCTCGGCCCTGGCCAAGCTGCGCGAGGCCAAGTTCGGTCTCATCATCTCCGACTGGAACATGGAGCCGATGACCGGCCTCCAGCTCCTCAAGGAGATCCGCGCCGACGCCAAGCTCGCCTCGATCCCGTTCATCATGGTCACCGCCGAGAGCAAGACCGAGAACGTGATCGCCGCCAAGCAGGCCGGCGTGAACAACTACATCGTCAAGCCGTTCAACGCCGACACGCTGAAGCAGAAGATTCAGGCTGTCATCGGCGGTTGATCGGGCGGCCGCCAAGGAGCACCGGCTTGGACCAGCTTCCGCAGCTTTCCGAGGAGGAGTTCGAGCAGATCGAAGAAGCGATCGCTCGAACCGCCAAGGGGCGCGCCTTTCTGCGCCGCCTCCACCGCCGTGCCTTCGGGGCATCGTCGGAGGAGGTGCGCACCATGCTGTCGGAGTTCCGCAACTCCTGGCAGCAGCAGAATCAGGCGGTGGAAGCGGACAAGCACGTCGAGGTGCTGCGGCGCGAGCTGATGGAGATGGCCGCCTCCATCGAGCAGGCGCGGCGCGAGGTCGCGGCCCTCCGGCCCCCCGACGGGGCCAGCGACAAGATCCTGTCGGCCACCAACGAGCTGGACGCCATCGTCATCTCGACCGAGCGCGCCTCGTTCGAGATCCTGAACGCCGCCGAACGGCTGATGGACCTGTCCGGCAAGCTGCGCGCCGAAGGGGCGGACGGCGGCCTGTGCGGCGAGATCGAGGCGGAGGTGACCAACATCTTCACCGCCTGCTCGTTCCAGGATCTGACCGGCCAGCGCACCAGCAAGGTGGTGAACGCGCTCCGCTACATCGAACAGCGCGTCAACGCCATGATCGGCATCTGGGGCGCCGAGGCGTTCGAGGGCCTGAAGGTCCAGCACGAAAGCACCGACAAGCGCCCCGACGCGCACCTGCTGAACGGCCCGCAGCTGGACGGGCTGGGGGTCAGTCAGGCCGACGTGGACAGCATGTTCGACGGTCCGCCCGTTGCCGCCGCCCCGGCTCCGGAACCCGCTCCGGCACCCGCGCCCGAGCCTGCCCCGGCGGGTGTCGCGAAATCCAGCCAGGCGGACATCGACAGTCTTTTCGACAGTCCGGCTCCGGCCCCAACCCCGGTTCCGGCCGCCGCTCCGGCCAAGGCCAGTCAGGCCGACATCGACAGCCTGTTCGACTCGCCGGCCCCGGCTCCAGCCGCCGCCCCGGCCAAGGCCAGCCAGGCGGACATCGACAGCATGTTCGACAGCCCGGCGCCCGCCGCCGCTCCGGCGAAGGCCAGTCAGGCCGACATCGACAGCATGTTCGACAGTCCGGCTCCGGCGACCCCTCCGCCCGCCGAGCCGCCCGCCAAGAAGCCGGTGCCCAAGCCACCCACCGCAGCGGCGAAGCCCGTGCCGAAACCGGCCCCCAAGCCCGCTCCCGCTCCTCCGCCCGCCGCCGAGGCTCCGACTCCCCTCGATCAGGCCGCCATCGACGCCCTGTTCGGCTAACGGCGCCGAAAAAACTCCCTCTCCCGCCCCTGGCGGGAAAGGGAAGGGGCCCATGGCAAGGCCATGGGAAGAGTGAGGGCTTGGTTCATCCAACTGTTGTGCCTTGTCCCGCGCCGCGCGATCCGCACGGAAAGACGCAACGGCCCGCGCAACCAGGACATGACTTTCCGGGCACCCAAGCACCATCAATCTTCTCTTGGCCACCGAAGTCACAAATCTTTAGGCGAAATCCAAGGCAAAATTTGATATGACGTGTGCCGTGCGGCGGTCCCTGTCGAAGGCCGGCGCCAAGCGCTGACATACCGGCCGGCTGGCCGCTGGCAAAAGGGCGAGGAACCAGCATGAAGAATCTCTCGAAACCCTTCATGGCTGAGATTCAGAAGGCCCGCCGCAACGGCAGCAGCCCATTCCAGGTCATCGCGGAGGAGGTCGGCCCCATCGCGGCCGCTCTGCCCGCCGGCCCGGTGACGGTGGACCAGACTGAAGTCATCCGCGCCATCAACGATCTCGGCGCCAAGCTCGACCGCTTCCTGACGCTGGACGCCAACCAGATCGAGCAAATCCAGGTCGAAATCGCCGACATCTCCGGCCGCATCAAGGCGACCAAGGTGGAAATGGCGGCGATCCGCCACCCGCTGGCCGGCGAGGACAAGTTCCAACAGGCTTCGCAGGAACTGAACGCCGTCGTCAACGCGACGGAGGCTGCGACCAACACCATCATGGCCTGCGCGGAGGAACTGGAAGAGGTCGTGCACGAGCTGAAGTCGTCGCTGCCGGAGGGCTATCACGCCGACCGCGTCAACGACATGAACGACGTCATCGTGCGCATCTACGAGGCCTGCAACTTCCAGGATCTGACCGGCCAGCGCATCACCAAGGTCGTCCGCGCCCTGTCCTTCATCGAGGAGCGCGTGGAGGCGATGATGAGCCACTGGAACAAGCGCGAGTTCGAGGCGATGCCGTTGCCGCCGTCCGTCACCAAGAAGGACGAGGAACTGGAACTGCACGGCCCCGCCGAGACGCAGGAGGCCGGCAACATCAGCCAGGCCGACATCGACGCCCTGTTCGCGTAAGCTCCGGCCCGAAGAGGGGCGTTGGGGGCGTTCGGCAATGGCCGGACCCCCATCCTTGCCCCAGAAACGGAACACCCAAGGAACTTGCGGCGCCCGCACGGCTCCGTGCTATATAGGGCCAAACTTGGAAGCATTGTGACGATCATGCCGCCTCGCCTGACCCGCCTGCCGCTCGTGGCCCTCCTCCTCGGCACCGCCCTGACCGCCTGCTCCTCCACCAAGGACGAGCTGGATTACGTCGAGCGCCCCGCCGAGCAGATCTATCAAGAGGCGGACGCCGCCATGCAGGAGGAGCGGTTCAAGACCGCCGCCAAGCTGTATGACGAGGTGGAGCGCCAGCACCCCTATTCCGAATGGGCCGCCAAGGCGCAGATCATGGCCGCCTACGCCCATTACCAGGACCTGAAGTACGACGACGCCATCATGGCGCTCGACCGCTACATCCAGCTGCATCCGGGCAGCAAGGACGTCGCCTACGCCTATTACATGCGGGCGCTGTCCTATTACGAGCAGATCACCGACGTCCGCCGCGACCAGCGCATGACCAGCCGCGCGCTGGAGGCCCTGTCGGAGGTCGTGCGCCGCTTCCCCGAAAGCCAGTACGCGCGCGACGCCAAGATCAAGATCGACCTGACCAACGACCACCTCGCCGGCAAGGAGATGGAGGTCGGGCGCTTCTACATGAAGCAGGGCCAGCAGACCGCCGCCATCGGCCGGTTCCGCACGGTGATTGAAAACTACCAGACCACCTCCCATGTGCCGGAAGCCCTGCACCGTCTGGTGGAATGCTATCTGGCGCTGGGCATCACCGACGAGGCGAAGACCGCCGCCGCGGTGCTCGGCCACAACTTCCCCGGCAGCGAATGGTACACGGACAGCTACGCACTGCTGGTGGACGCCAACGTGCGTCCGGAGCGAAACGACAAGTCGTGGATCAGCAAAGCCTGGAGCTCCCTGTTCTAGGCCGTTCCGTGCTGGCCTCGCTGACGATCCGGGACGTCGTCCTGATCGAACGGCTGGCGCTCGGCTTCAACCGGGGCCTCTGCGTGCTGACCGGCGAGACCGGTGCCGGCAAGTCCATCCTGCTGGACGCGCTGGGCCTCGCGCTCGGCGCGCGCGCCGAATCGGGCCTCGTCCGCCACGGCGCCGAGCAGGCCTCGGTCACCGCCGAGTTCGAGCTGTCGGGTGACCACCCCGCCTTCGACATCCTGAAGGAACAGGGCCTCGACGCCGACGACCGCCTCGTCGTGCGCCGCACCGTCAGCGCCGACGGGCGCAGCCGCGCCTGGGTCAACGATCAGGCGGTCGGCGTCGGCCTGCTGAAGCGCTTGGGCGAGGAACTCGTCGAGGTCCACGGCCAGTTCGACACCCACGGCCTGCTGAACCCGCAGACCCATCGCGGCGTGCTCGACGCCTACGCCGGCCTCGCCGCGCAGGCCGCCCAGGTCGCCGCTGCGCACCGCGCGTGGCGTCAGGTCGAGGACGCGCGCGCCAACGCCGCCGCCGAGATCGCCCGCGCCCGCTCCGAAGAAGAATACCTCCGCCACGCCGTCGCCGAACTGGACGCGCTCGCGCCCAAGCCGGGCGAGGAGGAGGAACTGGCCGAGACCCGCGCCGTGCTGATGCACCGGGAAAAGCTGGTCGACGCCATGAACTCGGCCTTCGCGGAGCTGTCCGGCGACCGCGGCGTGGAACGCGCCCTGTCCTCGGCCATCCGCACGCTGAGCCGCATCGCCGACAAGGCCGGCGGCAAGCTCGATCCCGTCATCGCCGCGCTCGACCGCGCCGCGACCGAGGCGGGGGAGGCCATCGCGTCGCTCCAGGCCGCCTCCGCCGACGTGGACATGGACCCGCAGGCCCTGGAAAAGCTGGAGGAGCGCCTCTTCGCGATGCGCGCCGCCGCCCGCAAGCACGGCGTGGACGTGGACGCGCTGGCCGCCCTGCGCAAGGACATGGCCGACCGCCTCCTCCTCATCGAGGACCAGGGCGACCTGCTGACCCGCCTCGCCAAGGAGGCCGAGGTGGCGCGCGAGGCTTACCGCAAGGCCGCCGAGGCGCTGAGCAAGGCCCGCCAGTCCGCCGCCGGGAACCTGGACAAGGCCGTCGCCGGCGAACTGGCCCCGCTGAAGATGGAAAAGGCCCGGTTCCGCACGCTGGTCGAACCGCTGGGCGAATCGGAATGGACCGCCGCCGGCATGGACCGCGTGGCCTTCCAGGTGGCGACCAACCCCGGCTCGCCGCCCGGCGCGCTGAACAAGATCGCGTCCGGCGGCGAGCTGGCGCGCTTCATGCTGGCGCTGAAGGTGGTTCTGGCCCAGACCTCGACCGTAGGCACGCTGGTCTTCGACGAGGTGGACACCGGCATCGGCGGCGCCGTCGCCGCCGCCGTGGGCGAACGGCTGGAAAAGCTCGGGCACGGCCTCCAGGTGCTCGTCGTCACCCACAGCCCGCAGGTCGCGGCGCGCGGCTCCACCCACCTGAAGGTCCAGAAGTCGGTGAAGGGCGAACAGGTGACGACCGGCGTCGCCGAACTCGACGGCGACGACCGCCGGGAGGAGATCGCCCGCATGCTGTCCGGCGCCACCATCACGGCCGAGGCCCGCGCCGCCGCCGACAGCCTGATCGCCGGGCGAGGGTAAGCGCCGGCGGGGCAAGGTTTTTTCACCACAAAGACACGAAGACACGAAGATTTTCACCAAGGAGTGCGGCTCGTCCCGAACGCTGGGGACAGGCAAGTGCCCCTTTGTGAAAGTCTTTGTGTCTTCGTGCCTTTGTGGTGAATCGCCGACATACCGGCATCTTTCCGGCCCTACAACACGCCGCGTGTCCCATCCTTCGCCCGCAACGGTCATCCAACGGCCACAGCAAAATCCCGATAGTCCCGCCTCGTGCAGTTTAAGGAACGAGGTTGGCCCTATGTCGAACACCACCGCTCCCATCGGAAACGTCGTCGTGATCGACACCGGCCTGTCCGCGTCCTGGGGCACGGGCCGGCTGGTCTACCAGTATGATTTCTACCACAACGACGACAGCGTCCTGGTGTCCGACGCGAACACGCACGGGGCCATGGTCACGGCCGGCGTCCTGAAGAACGCCCCCGACGCCGGCATCATCGCCCTGAAGGTCATGTCCGACAGCGGCGGCGCCACCGACGAGACCTGCATCGAAAAGGCCCTGCAATGGGTCGTCGCCAACGCCGACGCCTACAACATCGTGGCGGTGAACCTGTCGCTGGGCGGCGGCGCGCAGACCGTGGTGGCGAACACCTCCATGTCCGACGAGCTGGCGGCGTTGGCCGCCAAGCGCGTCCTGACCGTGGCGGCCGGCGGCAACAGCGGCGACGGCGGCGCCACCCAGAGCGTGTCGAGCTTCGCCGCCGACCCCAACCAGATCTGCGTCTCCGCCTCGACCGGCGACGGGGACTTCCCGGCCTGGGCGCAGCGCAGCCCGACCCTGACCGACATCTGCGCGGACGGCACCGACATCCGGTTGACCAACAGCGCTGGCCTGACCTATTCGGCCAACGGCTCCTCCTTCGCCGCCCCGGCCGTCACGGCGGCGGTGGCGCTGGCCCAGCAGCAGGCCGTCAGCCTGACCGGCGCGCGCCTGACCCAGGACCAGTTCCTGTCGCTTGCCAAGGCCAGCGGCACGGCGATGGGCACCTCCGGCTATTTCGAGCTGAACACCGACGCCCTGCTCGCCAGGATCGCCCAGACCCACGCGCCGGCCGATCCGGCGCCGCAGCCCGCCACCTCGACCATCACCGTCAACGTCGCCGGCAGCCCGGCGGGCGGCGTGAACGCCCATTTCAACCTGCTGGTCGATGGCAAGAAGATCGGCGAGGGCATAGCCGGCACCACGGCCAAGGATTACAGCTTCACCGCCAACCTGAGCGCCGATCAGGCGCACAAGATCCAGGTGCAGTACGACAACGACGCCGTCGTCAACGGCCAGGACCGTTCCCTGTTCGTGAACAAGGTGACTGTCAACGGCCATGCCATGGCGGCGACCGACGCGAACGTCACCTACGACAAGGGCGCGCTCGACGGCCTCGACGTGGTCAAGGGCCAATCGGGCCTGTGGTGGAACGGCACGCTGGTGTTCAACACCCCGGCTTCCGCCTTCCCGGCCGCCCCGGCCGCCGGCTCGACCATCACCGTCAACGCCTCCGGCAGCCCGGCGGGCGGCGTGAACGCCCACTTCAACCTGTTGGTGGACGGCCAGAAAATCGGCGAAGGCGTCGCCGGGACCACGGCCAAGGACTACGCCTTCACCACCAACCTGACCGCCGATCAGGCGCACAAGGTCCAAATCCAGTATGACAACGACACGGTCATCAACGGCCAGGACCGCAGCCTGTTCGTCCACGAGGTTACCATCAACGGCAAGGCGATCCTGCCGACCGACAGCATCGTCAGCTACGACAAAGGCGCCCTGGACGGTAAGGATGTGGTCAAGGGCCAGTCCGGCCTGTGGTGGAACGGCACGCTGGTGGTGGACGCCGACAAGAGCTACTTCCCCGATGCCTCCGCGTTGGCCGATGCCGGCCAGCAGGATGTCTACCAGCACCTCGTCACCCAGGGGCTGGACAGGCTCCAGGGCCATACGGACGATCCGGCGCCCATGGCCTTCGACCTCGCGGCGCCGGCCCTGGACCTCTACGCCCACGCCGACCTGCTGCACGACCACAGCGCCGGCTGACGCGCCGCCAACGGGGGTGGCGCAGTCCTAAGCGCGCCCCCTCGGCGTCACGCCGCGCTTTTCCACAGCTGCCAGCCGCCTAGCCGCAGCCCGACGGCGAAGCCGGTGAAGGGGATGCGCAGTTCCAGGTCGCGCGGCTGAAAGAAGGTCAGGCGTTCCGGCGCGCCGGTCGGGCCGAACTCCAGCCGGGCGCCCTTCGGCTCCCCGGCGAACTCGTCGCTCATCACCTGCCAGATCTCCAGATCGTCGCCGTGGTTGGAGATCTTGTACTGGCCGCAGCGCCACACCGGCGATTCACCGACCCCGCCTTCGACCACCTTCTTGTCGCCGTCCATCTTCACGTCGCCGACCCCGGCCGCGCGGCCGGACATGGACGGCCCCTGACTCTCGGCGCGGAAGCCCAGCCGCAGCCACGGCGTCCGCGTGCGCGGGATCATCCGGCGCAGCAGCCGCGCGTCCTCCGCCGCGAAATGGTCCGGGTCGTCGTACAGGATGCGGTCGAGCGCCGCAGCGATGACGAACCGATCATCGACGGAGAGGGAGTTGGCGGAGTCGGTCATGCGTGATTTCCGTTCGCGATCGCACCGCATCATACACGCAACGCGCACGCCGTCGTACCTTACCTAGGTTGGCGCGGCTGTCCAAAAATGCCAGACTCCTCCGCGTCATGACGCTATGCTGCGCCCCCAAGAACGAGGGACAGCAAGAGACCCGCCATGACCGACCTGTTCGACACCCCCGCCAACCTCCGCGCCATTCCCGTGGAGGACCTGACGGTCGAGCAGGCGCAGGCCGAACTGGCCGCCCTGTCCACGGAAATCGCGCACCACGACCGGCTCTATCACCAGATGGACAAGCCGGAGATCAGCGACGCCGACTACGACGCGCTGGTCCGCCGCAACAACGCCATCGAGGCGCGCTACCCCGAGCTGCGCCGCGCCGATTCGCCGAGCCTGCGCGTCGGCGCCGCCCCGGCCGCCGGCTTCCGAAAGGTGCGCCACGCCGTGCCCATGCTGTCGCTCGGCAACGCCTTCGCGGAGGAGGACGCGCACGAGTTCGTCGCGCGCATCCGCCGCTTCCTGGGCCTGCCCGACGACGCCCCGGTGGAGTTCGTGG
>JAEZID010000165.1 GCA_023416195.1 Pseudomonadota bacterium
GCGTCGAAATACTGGTTGTCGCGGGCGACCTTCAGCACGTCCCACCAGGTGCACAGCTCGTGCAGGCGGACGCCGATCTTGTCCATGTTGGTCTTCGACTGCGGGAAGATGCCGTAGTGGAAGATCACGAAACTGTCGGTCACCACGGCACCGCCGTTGCGCAGAGCGGTGACGAAGTTCTCCTTGCTCTTGCCGTCGGTGGCGAGGTCCTCGACCAGGATGACGCGCTGCCCCTCGGTCAGCACGCCCTCGATCTGGGCGTTGCGGCCGAAGCCCTTGGGCTTCTTGCGGACATACTGCATGGGCAGTTCCAGCCGCTCGGCGATCCAGGCGGCGAAGGGGATGCCCGCCGTCTCGCCGCCGGCCACCGCGTCGATGCTCTCGTAGCCGATCTCGCGCAGGATGGTCGCCACGGACAGGTCCATCAGCGCCTTGCGGGCGCGCGGGAAGGACACGATGCGGCGGCAGTCGGTGTAGACCGGGCTCGCCCAGCCCGAGGTGAAGATGAAGGGCTGGTCGGCGTTGAAGTGCAGCGCCTTGATTTCCAGCAGGGTCTTCGCCGCGGTGGCGGCGATGGTGGCGCGGTCGGGCAGGGCGGCGAAGGTGGTCATGGACGGACGGCTCCCACGGCGGTCGAAAAGGCGGCTCGAAAACAGCGGATCAGAAACAGCGGATCAAAAACAGCGGATCGGGCGTTGTGTAGCCCCCCGGCGTGGGAATCGCAATGGGGCGGCCCCTCACTTTGCCGGCAGGTTCAGGCGGATGCAGCGGGACAGGACGGGGTTGCCGGTCATCTCGCTGTAGACCTGGGCGATGGTCGGTTCCGCCGCGCGGCACTGTTCCAGGGATTGGAAGTCCACCGTGGTCGGGCCGCCCTGGTTCAGGATGAACAGCAGAAGGATCACGCGCTCCACCGGCTCAGCCCTCCGCCGGGCTGGACAGGGTGGCGCGGGCCGCCTCGGCGTCGCGGACGATCTGGTCCTTCAGCTCGTCGAAGCTGGCGAACTTGCGCTCCGGGCGGATGAAGTCGATCAGCTGCACCCGCAGATGCTGGCCGTAGAGGTCGCCCGAAAAGTCGAACAGGTGGGTTTCCAGCCGCTCCACCGTGCCGCCGACGGTCGGGCGGCGGCCAAGGTTGGCGACGCCGTCGTGCCAGACGGTGGCTGGGCCGTGGTCCACGCCCGCGCGCACGGCGTAGACGCCGAAGGCCGGGCGCAGATACTCGCCCAGCTCCACGTTGGCGGTGGGGAAGCCGATGGTCCGGCCGCGCTGGTCGCCCTGCTCGACGCGGCCCTCGACCTCCCAGGGGGAGCCCAGCAGACGGGCGGCCTCGCGCGGCTGGCCGGCGACCAGCGCGTCGCGCACGCGGGTGGAGGAATAGACACCGCCCTGCTCGTCGGCCACCGGGCCGACCTCGGTCACGCCGAAGCCGTGCTCGCGGCCGGCGCGCGCCAGAAGGGCCGGGTCGCCGGCCCGCATGTGGCCGAACAGGAAGTCGTAGCCGCACACCACCTGGCGCACGCCCAGGCCCTTCACCAGCACCTCGTCGATGAAGGCGTCGGCGGTCTGGTGCAGGAAGCCGTCGTCGAAATGGCAGACGAACAGCAGGTCCACGCCCAGCGCCTCGATGTGGCGGGCCTTGACGCGGAAGGGGGAAAGGCGGAAGGGCGGCTCGCCCGGCCGGAAGACGGAGCGCGGGTGCGGCTCGAACGTCATGACGGCGGAGGGGGCGTTCCGGTCGCGGGCGATGCGCTGCGCCATGCCGATCACCGCCTGATGGCCGCGGTGAACCCCGTCGAAATTGCCGAGCGCCACGACGGCGCCGCGCGCGTCGGCCGGCAGATCGGCGGTGTGTCGGAACAATCGCATGCGTGCACGCCCTGATGGTCAGCGGGCCGTCCCCGGCCCCGTAAACGACGGCGGCCCGCCGGTGGGCGGGCCATGCCTCGGGCGTCTATATAGAACGGCGCCGGCGCGTGGTCTACGCGCCGGCGCAATCGCCGTGTCGGATGGCACCACGATGCCGCCGCGTCGGATGCGCCAGCGCCCTTGTCGGGCGCGCGGCGATCAACCGCGCGAGGGAACCATCAGCAGCGCTTCGCCCTCGATCACCACGGTCTCGCCGACGGTGCAGACGGTGCGGACGACGACGCGGCGCTTTTCGGGGATCAGCTCGGTCACGGTGGCGCGGGCGGTTACCGTGTCGCCGGCGCGGACCGGCGCCTTGAACTTCAGGTTCTGGCTCATGTAGATGCAGCCCGGACCCGGCAGCTTGGTGCCGAGAACGGCGGAGATGAAGCCGGCGCTGAGCATGCCGTGGGCGATGCGGCCCTGGAACATGGTGCCGCTGGCGTATTCCTGGTTCAGGTGGACCGGGTTGGTGTCGCCGGAAATGCCGGCGAACAGCACGATGTCCGCTTCCGTAACGGTCTTCGCGAACGACGCGGTCATGCCGACGGCGAGGTCCTCGATGCAGTGGCCCTCGTTGTCCTTCAGGATCTGGCGAACATCGTCCATTACGCGGTTCCTTCTCGTCTTCCGGCGCCGGTCTTGCGGCGCGACAACAAGCATGGTGCGGCGCGATATATGCACTGCAACCACATCATGGCAACACGACTCGCCCGAAAAAATGAAAATATCTCTAAGGTTCCTTCGAAAGAGACGGGCGTGCCCCTCGACTTGCATGAGACTTGGGCAGTAGTCGCTGCGGCGAAGGTGAGGGCAGCACCTTTCGGAGCGCTATTTCGAAATGCGGAGTCTCTGCTGTTAAGCCATATGTCCCAAGCACTTAGCCTCCCCGTGGCGGAAAATTGGTCGGACCACTTCCGGGTGGCCGTTGCGCAAGGGCGACAGGAGTGGGGTTTCGGCAACGTCGTTCCCTCTGTTTCGGTTCCATGGCGACACTCGGTTAGGTCGGCGACGGGTTCCTTCGCGTACGCACAATTTTTTCCTCCCATCCGTCGTTGCGGCGCGGAAAACCCGGCGACTCGACAGCGGCGATTCTGCCCCGGCGACTCGGAGGATGCCGATGGTCGGAGTTGACTTCATTCCGGCGCGACCGACCGTCACAGGGGTGTGATCCTTCGTCGGGAGCCGACCCCCATGCCCCCCCTCACGGCCTATCGTTTTGCGCTGGTCACCGGCGCCTCCTCCGGAATCGGCGCGTGCTTCGCGCGGGCCCTGCCGGCCGACACCAGCCTTCTGCTGACCGCGCGCAACGCCGAGGCGCTGACCGCGCTCAAGACGGAGTTGGAGACCGCCGGCCGCCGGGTGGAGGTTCTGCCCGCCGACCTGACCACCGACGAGGGGCGCACCGCCCTGATCCACAAGGCCGAGACGCTGGAGATCGACCTGCTGATCAACAATGCCGGGGCCGGCCCCTTCGGCGCTGTGATCGACAACGCACCGGAGTTCGAACGCTCCACCGTGGAGTTGAACGTGGTGGCGACCACGGTGCTGACCCGCGCGCTGCTGCCCGGCATGATCGAGCGGGCGGCGCGGGACAACCGGCGCGCCGGGCTGCTGCTGCTGTCCAGCACCACGGCGTTCCAGCCGGTGCCATTCCTCGCCACCTACAGCGCCAGCAAGAGCTTCATCCTGGCCTATGGCGAGGCGCTGGCGACCGAACTGCGGCGGCGGCCGGTGGACGTGCTGGTGCTGTGCCCCGGCCCGACGCGCAGCAACTTCGGCAAGCGGGCGGGCTTCGCCCTGAACTCCCTGCCCGGGGCGGCGGATCCCATGGACGTGGCGCGCGAGGGCTTGCAGGCGCTGGGGCGCCGCACGGTGCACGTGCACGGCTTCGGCACGCGCAACATGCTGCGCCCCTTCCTGTGGTCGCGGCACGCGGCGTCGGACGGGATCGGCGCGCTGCTGTCGGTGTTCGAACGGGGGCCGAGGTTCGGGCGGAGCCCTCGGATGTAGGCCGGGGCGTTACTTGCCGGAACCGGACAGCATGGAGTCAGAGGCTGAGTCGCCGGTCTGCGTGTCGGACGGCTTTTCGGCGGTCTGCGTCTTGTCCGCCTTTTCGGCCTTTTCCTCGACCTTCTCCTTGGCCTTGTCGTTCGGCTGGTCGGAGGGCTTGGCCTCGACGCGGACCGGGGCGACGCCGTCGTCGATGATGCCCAGATCCTTGGCGGCCTTCTTCGACAGGTCGATGACCCGGCCGTCCACGTAGGGCCCGCGGTCGTTGACGATGACCTCGACGCTCTTGCCGGTTTCCTGGTGGGTCACCGTGGCCTTGATGCCGAGCGGCAACTCGCGCGAGGCGGCGGTCAGCTTGTTCTGGTCGAAGGGCACGCCGCTGGCTGTCTTCCGGCCGTGGAAATAGCCGCCGTAGAAGGAGGCTTCGCCCTCGTGCACGATGACGGGCTCGCCGGTCTCGGTGCGTTCGACGGCGACGGGCGGGGTCTTCGCCTTGCCGTTCTGGGATTTCCCATCGCCTTGGGCGAGAACCGGATGGGCAATCGTCAGGGCGCAGAAAGCCGCCAACAAAGTGCGTGTGAAATGCATTCTCGGATACCTCCCAAAGGCCCTTAAAAACGCCGGAGGGGGGAGGGAGTTCCGCCGCCCGGGATCGTCAAATCGGGTGGGGAGCCGGCCGGGATGGACGTAAGCGGCAAGCGATGGTTCAATCGCGGCGTTGAAAAAGACGGGGGACAGCATGGCCGAGACGGTGGCGGATCTGCGTTCGGAACCGCTGTTCGACTGGCTGACCCTCGACGACGGGACGCGGCTGCGCACCGCGCGCTGGCGGGTGGACGGGACGGCGGACGGCGCGCCGCGCGGCACCGTGCTGCTGCTGAACGGCCGGTCGGAATTCGTGGAGAAATACGCCGAGACGGCCGGGGAACTGCGGGCGCGCGGCTTTCAGGTGGTCAGCTTCGACTGGCGCAACCAGGGCCTGTCCGACCGGCCTCTGGCGAACCGGCAGATCCATCATCTGGACAGCTTCGACACGCTGGTCGACGACCTGGACGCGGTGTTCGAGCGGGTGGTGCGGCCAGTGGCGGCGGGGCCTCTGGTCCTGATGGGCCATTCCATGGGCGGGCTGGTGGCGACGCTGAGCCTCGCGCGGCACCCGGAGCGGTATCGGGCGGCGGTGCTGTCGGCGCCGATGTACGACATCGTCACCGGGCCGGTGCCGCGCGCGGCGGCGGTGTGGCTGGCCGAACGGTTCTGCGGCTGGGGGCGGGCGGAAGCCTACGCCTTCGGGCAGCGCGACTACGATCCGGTGGAGGGCCTGTTCACGCCGGCCAACCCGATCACCTCCGACCCCCGGCGCTACGCCGTCTATCACGACGCCTTCCGCGAACGGCCGGAACTGCGGCTGGGGGGGGTCAGCTTCGGCTGGGTGCGGGCGGCGTTGCGGGCCGCCGGCCGGCTGCGCGAGGCTCCGCTGGAGCGGGTGACGGCGCCGGTCCTGCTGCTCAGCGCGCCGAGAGACGCCGTCGTCCGGGCGGAGGCGCACCGGGCGGTGGCGGCGCGGCTTCCCGACGCGGTGCTGAAGGAATATCCGGACGCCAGGCACGAGGTCCTGATGGAGCGCGACGCCATCCGCGACCGGGTGTGGGCGGACATCGACGCGTTTCTGGACCGGGTGTGGGTGTGAGGGGCGTTCGGGGGGCCGGAGGACCGTTCGTCCTTTTGAACTTCGGATCTTCCGATCTTCGTGATTAAACAGAGCGCTTTATCGTTTTCAGCCTGCCTAAGGTCCAGTCCCGATGCCCGATTTCTGGAGAGAGTCCGGTTTCCACCTGCTGACGCGCGACGCCGACGGGCGGCTGGCGGTCACCCCGGACTTCCTGCGCGCCTACCTGATGCGGCCGGAGATGCACCCGCCCGAGGACGCCTGCGACACCGAGCACACCCTGTTCGCCGGCCTGCTGGACGATCCCACGCGCCCGGTGCCGGACGGCATGGTGGAGGCGCTGGCCGACGAGGACGCGCGGGAGAACTGGGCGATCTGGCTGGGCTTCCGCGACCGGCTGCTCGCCGCCGGCACGGTGGAGGGCTGCTACCTGCGTCTGTTCCGGGAGGGCGCGCGGGGCGTGCCGTCGCTGTTCATCGACCAGCTGGCCCACGTCATCCTGCGCAACATCCTGGACGAGACGCCGTCCGGCCTGCGCGCGCGGGCGGCGGAGATGCTGTTCCGGGCGCAGACCGTGTCCATCGAGGAGGGGCGCGTCCGCGTCGCCGATTCCGAGACGGTGGAGATGCTGGCCTCGACCGGCGGCTTCGGCAGCCTCGGCCGGCTGGTGGTGGAGGCGGGGACGGCGCCGCGCTCGGTCGAGCTGGACATCCTCGACGAGAACAACCACCCCAACTACTGGGGGCGCGATTCCAAGCACGACACGGTGCTGGACGTCACCTTCGCCGCCGCCGGGCTGGACGCGCTGTGCCGGGTGCTGGAGGCGTGGGTGGCGCATTTCCTGGGCGTGACGGTCAACATCCAGCCGGTGCAGCAGATCCGGGACGAGCGCTGGGTCTGGCACGTCGGGCTGGACAGCGAGGCGACGGCCATCATGAACGACCTCTACAACGGCGTGGAGGTGGAGGAGGAGCGGCTGGCCCGCATCCTGGCCCTGTTCCGGCTGGAGTTCGCCGACCCCGCCGCCATGCGCGCCGACATCGCCGGACGGCCGGTCTATCTGGGCATGGCGATGGGCGCCGACCGCAAGCTGCGCCTGAAGCCGCAGAACCTGCTGGTCAACCTGCCGCTGGCCGCAAAGGTCTGAGGGGCGCGATCTCAGGGGCGAACGGGGCGGGGGGCCTTGCCGCGGCGGCGGCGGCCCCTATGTCGGGTAAGGGACCGCGCGGCCATGCACCGCCCGGCCGTCGTTCGGAGGGGAGCGCCATCCGTCCACGGAGATGGAGAGCCCGACCATGGCCTGCGCCCGCCGCCCCCTCCTTCCGCTTCTTCCCGTTCTGGCTGTCTTGTGGTCCGCGCCGGCGGCGGCCCAGCCTCCCGCCGTGGACGGCATGCCCGGCGTCGTGCTGGACGCGCCGATGGAGCAGCCCTTCGCGGTCGGGGTGGAGGAGCTGACGGCTCTGTTCGAGGAAGGCGCCCTTCACGACGAGCAGAAACGGGCGCGGCCGGTCACCCGCTGGACCCATGGGGTGAACGTCACGCTGCGCGGCGACGCGGCGGAGCGCTGGTTCCCGGCGGCGCAGGCCATCGCCGCCGATCTGGCGGACGCCACGGGGCTGTCGATCACGGTGCACGAGCAGCCCTTCTGGGCCGGCGACATCGACGTGGTGGTGACGAACGTTCGGGGCTATTGGCCGCCGATGGTGTCGCTCGCCAACGGGCGGCGCAACGAACCCTTCACCTGCATCGCTCTGCCGATGGTGCTGGACGGCGAAATGCGGGCGGCGCGCATCTACATCAACGCCGCCGTGGTCGGCCCCGACACCGCGGAAGCCTGTCTGGCGGAGGAGCTGTTCCAGTCCATGGGGATGTTCGGCGAGGTGGACGGCAACCCCGGCACGCTGCTGAGCGACGACATCGGCTATCGCCGCATCGGGCCGATCGACCGGCTGCTGCTGTCGGTGCTCTACGACCGGCGACTCGCCCCGAACATGAGGGCCGACGAGGCCGGCGCCGTCGCACGGGCCATCCTGACGGAGCGGATCGACGGGCGGGTAAGGGATGTCCGGGCCGGTCATCCTTACTGATCAGCGTATTTTCGTTGGATGCCAAGCTGACCCGGCGGGCCCCATTGCGCAACTGCGGGTGGGGGGAGCCGTCGTGACGGGCCCCCATCCCGACCTTCCCCCACCTTGCGGCGGGGGAAGGAGCTTGGATTTGCTGGGTGGGATGGGGCGCGCGGCGATGGCTTACTGCTTTTGCTGGGTCTGCGGCTGGTTCTGCGGCTGGGTCTGGCCGCCGCGCGGGCCGCGGTTCAGCGAGGTCATGCTGTCGTCGTAGTGGAATTCGGGCATGTCGCGGACCGAGGCCTGCGTGATGTCCTGAACCTTGATGGTGTTATCGCCCGCCTGGAACTGCGCCAGCGCGATGTCCACCGCGACGTCCTTGCCGCCGATGCCGAGGAAGCCGCCGCTTTCCACGACGAGCAGCTGGGCCTCGCCGTTGGGGCCGAGAATCACGTCCGTCACCTTGCCGATCTTCTCGCCGTCGGCGCCGACGACGGTGCGGTCGATGATCTGATCGATGCTGACGTTCCCCGGCAGATTCGTGGGGCGCGCGGTGGCGCTGCTGCCGCTGCTCTGGTTGTGCATCTGGCCTTGCGGCGCGGGCGCCTGGGTGGTGGCGCCGCCGGTCTGCGCGACGGCCGCGCCGGTCATCAGGGCCAGGGCGGACAGGCTGGTGATCAACATCTTGTGCATGGATGGTCTCCTCTCTCGGCCGAACCAACCCCGACAACCGGATGGAGACGAAAAGGTCGCGGTTGCCCCCTGTGACAATCGAGGCGATCCGGCGGGGTGATCCGGAAGCGGGGAGAACGACTCGGGTGCGGTCGCGAAGGGCGCATTCGCCCCGGAGGACTCAGCGGCCGGGACGCTCCGGCTACTCCGCAAAAACGGCCGAATCCCAACAAGGGCCGGAGGGCAGGCCGCCCCTCGCCGCGTTTAAATTGGGCTTTTCGAAAGCGGCGTGAACGGAGCGCGGGAACAGAAGGCGGGGCTGCGGCGTTGCTGTGGTCGCGCCATATCTAGCGAGGCCATCGCCGTCAAGCATACAATATGTTGTGAGGGGGATTGCCTACCCCAAATGATGGGGCTAGGATGCGCACCAAGATACAGGGTCTAGCGTTCACCGGCCAGCGCAAGCTGAGCGGGGGATGCGGATCGGCGTTAGCAGCCAGACAAAGGGGGCACGAGTCACCATGCGGATCCAGCGTCGTTTCACTCACGAGGGTCAGGATGCCTACGCCGGCCTCGGCTTCCGCCGAACCACCAGCGAGATCCGCAACCCCGACGGCTCTGTGGTCTTCCAGCAGACGGACATCGAGGTCCCCGAGGGATTCAGCCAGGTCGCCAGCGACATCCTGGCCCAGAAGTATTTCCGCAAGGCCGGCGTTCCGGTCGCCCTGAAGGCGGTCGAGGAGAACACCGTCCCGTCCTGGCTGTGGCGCAAGACCGCCGACGAGCAGGCCCTGGCCGCCCTGCCGAAGGAGAAGCGCTTCACCGGTGAGAAGTCCGCCCGTCAGGTCTTCGACCGTCTGGCCGGCACCTGGACCTATTGGGGCTGGAAGGGCGGCTATTTCGACACCGAGTCGGACGCCCGCGCCTTCTACGACGAGATGCGCTTCATGCTGGCCGCCCAGATGGCGGCCCCGAACAGCCCGCAGTGGT
>JAEZID010000585.1 GCA_023416195.1 Pseudomonadota bacterium
GCTTCGCAAGAACACCTACAACACGGTGATCGGCAAGATCGGCTTCGACGCCAAGGGCGACGTGACCACCCCGGCCTATGTCTGGTACCGCTGGAACAACGGCCAGTACGCCCAGGTCAAGTAAGCCAGGGTCAAGCAAGACCGGAACGGTCGAACGATCAAAAGGTCCGGCGGGCAACCGCCGGGCCTTTTTCGTTCTGAGCTTTTGCGTTGCGGGGCCGTCGGCCGCTCAGGTCGCCAATCCTTCGGAGAGCGGTGTGCCGCCGGCCGTTGGCGGCGGCATGTGCTGGGGTCTCTGCTCCAGCAGCTGTTCGGAGGTGCGCAGCACGTCGCGCCAGAAGGCAGCGGCCCGAAGGTTGTTGGCGGCCGTCAGTTCCACGAGGCGGACCCGGCTGATGCGGACAGCGGACTCGCCAAGTTCTTCCACCAGGCAAGTCGCGAACAGAAGCACGTCATGGTCGATCTTCATGACGGCAATGAACACCATCGGCAGAGGTTTGTTCCACGGCGGGTCCGGAGAGCCGGCCGGGGCATCGGGGCTGCCCTGTTGTTGAGCCTGCGACCGTCCAGGATGTTGCCCCTTTGTTGCAGACCGGCTACATCCGGGCTGCGCCTTGCGTCTGTCTCATAACGGACTCTCGCCATGGCGGGGCCGTTTCGTGTTTGAATAAAGTACCGGGGCCATGCGAGTTGCCCCGGTTACGCGGGTTTTTGGAGAGCTGTCATGCGCAGGAAGCGCGAAGTCGTCGAAGGCCAGATGTTCCGGAAACTGGGGCCCGGCGGCGGGATCTGGGAAGTGGTCGCCATCCGCAAGGACGGGCTTGGGACCCAGCATGCCCAGATGAAGCGGGCGGACGATCCCAAGACCTTGAAGACGCTGGCGGTCGCGGCGCTTCTCGACCCCAGCCAGTTCGAACTGGTCGTCGAACAGTAACCCTTACGCCCTGGCGTACAGGTCGGCACCGTCCGGACCGGGTGTGCGCGTCAGCGCCCCCCGGCGGACGAGGTGGTTGAGGTGCGCGATCGCCTCGCCCACCGCGAACACCATCTGATGCGCGTCGAGGTCCGGGGGAAACAACGCTTCCGCGATCCGCGCCGCCGTGCGCGGCGTGGCGCACAGGGCTGCGATCTCGTCCAGCCGTTCCTCGTGATGCCGCCGCAGCGCGTCCAGCCTCCGGTGCAGTCCGTGGAACGGGCGCCCGTGTGAGGGCAGCACCAGCACATCCTCCGGCAGCTTCAGCAGCGGCTCGAAGGAGGCCAGGAAGTCGGTCAGCGGATCGGCGTCGGGTTCGTTCGCCCAGACGCTGATGTTGGGGCTGATTCGCGGCAGTACCTGATCGCCGGAAATCAGCACGGGCCGGTCGCCAGGACGGAACAGGCACACGGGCTCCGGCGTGTGGCCGCCGCCGACGATCACCCGCCACGGCGCATCGCCGATCTCCACCGAATCGCCGTGGCGCAGCCGCGTCAGCGTGGACGGCACCTCGTGGACGGCGCGCGCGTAGGCGTTTCCTCTGCCCAGCACAGCGGCCAGCGCCGTCGAGTCGAGCCCGGCGCGCCGGTAGAACCGCTCCATCGCCGCCATCTGCCCGGCCGAGTTGTCGGCCTTCAGCGCGCGGGCGAACAGCCAGTCGGTCAGCCCGCAGGCGAATCCGGCGCCGGTGCGCTCCACCAGCCAGCCGGCCAGCCCGATGTGGTCGGGGTGGAAATGCGTGGCGATGACCCGCGTCACCGGCCGCCCGCCCAGCGCGCCGGCCAGCAGATGCTCCCACGCCGTGCGCGTGCGCTGATCGTCCAGGCCGGTGTCCACGATGGTCCAGCCGGTGGAGCCCTCGACCGCCCACACATTCACATGGTTCAGCCGGTAGGGGAGCGCCAAGCGAATCCACAGCAGGCCGGGTTCAACCGCCATGAACTCCCCATCATCGGGCTGTCCATCCAAAGGGTAGGAGAGTTCGTCGTCTTGCGGGCGGGTCATGGGAAGCCTAGTCCTTGTGCGCGGAGAGGGGTGTTAACAAACGGCTGCAAAAATGCAACAGGGCTGGAGTTCTTACAACAGGGGTCTTGAGACCTTCGAAAGTAACTGATATCTCCGGATCCAGACGTTTCAACCGCCGACGGAACGCGGCGGGCTCGCTCGGCGACGGCAAGCGAGGATTGTGCGAGGGGCTCGCCCCGAAGATGCATGGTCCTGTGTCCGCCGCCCTCTGGTGGTTCACATCGACCGGCCCGACAACGCCGTCAACAAGGGAAAGAAGAAAATGACTCTGCGTGGGATTTTGCTGGGCACGGCTGTCGCGGTCCTGCTCCCGACCGCCGCCATGGCCGCCCCCGAGGGCTTCTACGTCGGCGCCGGCGCCGGCGTGAACTGGACCCGTGACGCCGACATCGAACTCGAAGGCACCCCGTTCTCGCTGACGGCCGACCACAAGATCGGCGGCGTGGCGAACCTCTCGGCCGGTTACGCGACCTCCTACGGCCTGCGTCCGGAGCTGGAGTTCGCGTGGCGTTGGCGCAACTCGATCAAGGGCACCGAGAGCGCGACCCCGGGCCTGAGCGGCATGACCGGCAAGCAGTCGTCGATCGCGTTCATGGGCAACCTGCTCTATGATATCGACACCGGCACCGCCTTCACCCCGTACATCGGCGCCGGCGCGGGTATCTCGCAGGTCCGCCTGAACCTCGGCGGCTTCAGCGACAAGGATTGGGTGTTCGCCTACCAGGGCATCGCCGGTGTTGCCTACAACATCACCAACGCCCTGGCCCTGACCGTCGACTATCGCTACTTCGGCACCGTCGATCCGAAGTTCGACATGGGCGGCACCAACGTGAAGGGCGAGTACCAGAACCACACCGTCCTCGCCGGCCTGCGCTACAGCTTCGGCGCTCCGGCCGCTGCCCCGGCCGCCGCTCCGGTTGCCCCGGCCGCCGTCCAGCAGCAGGCCCCGCAGACCGAGTATCTGGTGTTCTTCGACTGGGACAAGGCGAACATCACCCCGGTCTCCGACAAGATCATCGGTGACGCCGCCGCTGCCGCCGGCAAGGTCCGCGCCGTCAGCATCCACGTGATCGGCCACACCGACACGTCGGGTTCGCCGGCCTACAACCAGAAGCTCTCGCTCCGCCGCGCCGACGCGGTGAAGAACGCTCTGACCGCCAAGGGCGTCCCGGCCAACCAGATCACGGTCGAGGGCAAGGGCGAGAGCCAGCTGCTCGTCCAGACCGGTGCGAACGTGCGTGAGCCGTCGAACCGTCGCGCGCAGATCCTGATCCGCGTGAAGTGATCCGGCGGACGGCCCGACCTTCGGGGAGAGCCGTCAACCAAAAGGTTCCGGAAGGGGCGTCGCATTCGCGGCGCCCTTTTCGTTTGCCGGCACCTTGGGCAGAATGATCGGCCCGAACGAGGGAGCCATGCCGGTCGCTGTCATCATTCCCACGCTGAACGCCGCACCCTCGCTGCCGGCCACGCTGGCCGCGCTGGACGGCTTTGGGCGCGTCGTGGTGGCGGACGGCGGGTCGGCGGACGGCACCCGCGATCTGGCGCGCGCGGCCGGCGCGCTGGTGCTGAAGGCGCCGCGCGGGCGCGGGCCGCAGT
>JAEZID010000591.1 GCA_023416195.1 Pseudomonadota bacterium
GTCGAGGGCATCGCCCGCGCGGGCGAGATCCTGGCGACCGACGAGTTCGTGCGGCGCCTTTCCCCCGACCTGCACCGCAGGGCCAAGCCGCTCAGCAACGTCACCGTGAAGGGCAAGACCGCGCCCATCCGCGTCCATCAGATCCGCATCGCGGAGGAGGAGGACGCCGTCGAGGGCACGACCATCGCCCTGGTCGTGTCGGACAAGGCGGATCATCGCGGCCTGCTGACCCTGCGCCTGACCTACCGGGGCACGGTGGTGACGATGAACCGCCTGCTGCCCCGCGTCACCATCGGCCGGGAGGAGAGCAGCGGCCTGCGCATCCTGTCCCGCCAGACCTCGCGCCAGCACGCGGTGATCGACTTCAGCCGCGAGAGCTTCATCCTGACCGACCATTCGACCAACGGCAGCTTCATCCGCACCGGCGACTCCCTGCCCGTGGTCCTGCGCCGCGATTCGACCAAGCTGGTCGGCGGCGGCCTGATCGGTTTCGGCGCCGAACCCCTCGACGCGTCCGAAGACCACGTCGTCGCCTTCCACGGCGAGCTGGCCTGAAGGCCCCTTGTCGGTTCCCCGACACGGGTCCGCCATTGTCCGTCGTCTGTCCGCCTTTGTCGCAATACCGACATGGCCCACACACCTGACAAACCACGCCAACCCATTGAATTGTCACAATAAGCCAAACTGGCCCCGAACTTGCTTTTTCCCTCCTGACCGACAGCGCCGACGGCGCGGCAGGGAAGGAGGGGACGATGGGCAATGTGATTTCGCTCGACAGCATCCTGGGCCTGGGTGAGCTGAAGACCCCCGCCGAGACGCCGGTCGCCGCCGCGTCCGGCTGCGTCTCCTCGTCCTGCGGATCGTCGGACGGCCCCGCCGACATGGACCCGGCGGTGTGGGAGAAGGTGAAGAACCACCCCTGCTATTCCGAAGAAGCCCACCACTACTTCGCCCGCATGCACGTCGCGGTCGCCCCGGCCTGCAACATCCAGTGCAACTACTGCAACCGGAAATACGACTGCTCGAACGAGAGCCGTCCCGGCGTGGTCTCCGAGAAGCTGACGCCGGATCAGGCCCTCAAGAAGATTTTGGCCGTCGCGCAGGAGATCCCGCAGCTCTCCGTCATCGGCATCGCCGGCCCCGGCGACAGCCTCGCCGCCGGCGGCAGGAACACCTTCAAGACGTTCGAGATGCTTCAGCAGAAGGCGCCGGACCTGAAGCTCTGCCTGTCCACCAACGGCCTCGCCCTGCCGGACCATGTGGACACCATCGCGCGCTACAACATCGACCACGTCACCATCACCATCAACGCGGTCGATCCGGAGGTCGGACAGCACATCTACCCGTGGATCTTCCACGACCACAAGCGCTGGACCGGCCTCGACGCCGCCAAGATCCTGCTTGATCGCCAGATGCTCGGGCTGGAGATGCTGACCGCGCGCGGCATCCTGGTGAAGGTGAACTCGGTCATGATCCCGGGGATCAACGACGAGCACCTGCTGGAGGTGAACAAGGCCGTGAAGGCGCGCGGCGCCTTCCTGCACAACATCATGCCGCTGATCTCCGACCCGGCGCACGGCACCCACTTCGGCCTGACCGGCCAGCGCGGCCCCACCGCGCAGGAGCTGAAGGCGTTGCAGGACCAGTGCGAGGGCGGCGTGAAGCTGATGCGCCACTGCCGCCAGTGCCGCGCCGACGCGGTCGGCCTGCTGGGCGAGGACCGCGGCGACGAGTTCACCCTCGACCGCATCGAGGCGATGGGCGAGGTGGACTACGACGCCGAGGCCGCCCGCACCTACCGCGAGCATGTCGAGAGCGAGCGCGCCGGCCGCCACGCCGCCAAGGCCGCCGCCCAGGCCGAGGTCGTGGAGACGGTCGGCACCGAGGTGAAGCCCATTCTGATCGCCGTCGCCACCAAGGGCGGCGAGCGCATCAACGAGCATTTCGGCCACGCCAAGGAATTCCAGATCTACGAGGTCGGCCCGAAGGGCGCCAAGTTCGTCGGCCACCGCCGCGTGGACCAGTACTGCGAGGGCGGCTCGGGCGACGAGGACGCGCTCGACACGGTGCTGTCGGCGATCAACGACTGCGCGGCGGTGTTCGTCGCCAAGGTCGGCGGCTGCCCGTCCAAGAAGCTGGAGGCCGCCGGCATCGAACCGGTTGACCGCTTCGCCTTCGAATACATCGAAGAGTCGGCATTGACCTACTTCAAGGATTACGCCGAGCGGCTGAGCCAAGGTGCGATCAACTCGCGCGCCGGGCAGGACGCCGTGATCCGCACGGGCGCCTTCACCGCGCGCCGCGCCTGACGAACCATCCGCCACACCATCACCGGACGGCCCACCGCAACGGCCGTCACCGACCACCGAAGGAGAGTAGCATGGCTTACAAGATCAAGGCTTCCGAATGCACCGCCTGCGGCGCCTGCGAGGCCGAGTGCCCGAACAGCGCCATCAGCTTCAAGAAGGGCACCTACGTCATCGACCCGGCCACCTGCACCGAATGCAAGGGCCAGTTCGACAGCGCGCAGTGCGCCTCGGTCTGTCCGGCCGACTGCTGCGTTCCGGCCTGATCCCAAATCCCTCTCCCGCCCCGGGAGAGGGTGGCCCGAAGGGCCGGGTGAGGGTACTGCCGAGAATCAGCACATTCTTCGCGTACGACCCTCACCCTCCCGAGACGGGAGAGGGAAATGAAGTGTGGAGCGCACCGCCATGCTGGACGAGGTGGATGAACGCTGGCTCACCCGCCGTTATTACGGCGGAGACCTGCCGCCCGAAGCGGAGCGGCTCCTGCACCTCGCCGCCGCCAGCTATTCGGACGGCGACGCCGCCGCGACCTACCTCGCGCAGGCCGCCGCCATCGCCCCGCATCACCGGGCGGTCGATCTCGGCCACTACAAGTTCCATTTCTACAAGGCCAACCTGGACGAGGCCCTGGTCTATGGCGAGCGCATGCTCGGCCACGCCATGGCGGCCATCGGCCTGAACCACACCGACTGGCGCGCCGTCTCCCCCGACCACGCCCATTTCACCGGGCTGGACCCGGCGCCGCGTATGGTCCTCTTCGCGCTGGTCGCCGTCGGCTACCTGCTGCTGCGCCTCGGCCGCATCGAGGAGGGGCGCGAAGCCCTCGCCAAGGTCGCCGCCCTGGATCCCAAGGACCGGTTCGGAGCCGCGCGCCTGCTTGCCGTCGTCGAAAATCATGGCGCGGACCGCCACGGCGGGGAGGACGACGAGTCATGAGCGACGACATCGACAGCGCGCTGGACTGGCTGGGCCGCCCGGTCGATTGCGACGCCTGCGCCCACCGGGACCGTCTGGCCGAGGGCGGATGCGAACCGCTGCGCGCCTGCGTCCACGACCGCTACGCCAAGCGCGTCCAGCGCTTCTTCGAATGGAACCGGGATCTGGCGGGCGAGCATCTCGACCAC
>JAEZID010000379.1 GCA_023416195.1 Pseudomonadota bacterium
AAGCGGCGCTGACGGCCCGCCTCTCGGCGATTGCGCCGATCCCCGTGCCCGTGGCGGTGCGCCGCCAGACCGTCCGGCTGGTGACGGAGGCGGTCGCCGCCGGCGCCCGCCCGGTCGGCCCCCTGCCCGACCCCTCCTCCCCGGCCATGGCGCCGCTGGCGGTGGCCGACGCCCGGCCGGGAATGGCGCTGCTGGAAGAGGACGTGTTCGCCCCCGTGCTGGCGCTGGTGCCGGTCGCGGACATGGAGGAGGCGCTGCGCCTGTCGGCGCACAGCCCCTACGCGCTGGGCGCCTCGGTGTTCGGGCCGGCGGCCGAGGCCCGCGCTCTGGCGGACCGGATCGACGTGGGCAGCGTCACCGTCAACGATCTGATCGTGCCGACCGGCGACCCGCGCCTGCCCTTCGGCGGACGGCGGCGCAGCGGCTGGGGTGTGACGCGGGGGGCCGAAGGGCTGCTGGAGATGACGCGGGTGAAGACGGTCAGCGTTCGCGGCGGGCGGACCCACCCGCATTTCGACCCTCTCCAGCCCGGAGACGACGGGCTGCTGCTGGCCGCGTTCCGCGCCATGCACGGCGGCGGGGGCACGCGGCTGGCGGCGGTGCCGGGGCTGCTGCGGGCGCTGCGCGCCCGGCTTCAGCGCTCGACCAGATAGCGCAGGCCCAGCGCCGTGCGCGTCACCGGTTCGGCCACGGCCAGCGCGGCGTCGCCGTAGCGCGGCGGGCCGAAGCGCATCGGCGCGTCGTTGCCGAAGCCGATCCCCTCCACCGGCAGGCCGAGGAAGTTGCGGTCGATGTCCAGATTCTGGTTCTCGTCATGGAAGGCCTGCACCGCGTAGGTGCCCGGCGGCACGTTGCGCACCGTCACGGTGACGCTGCCGGGCCGGGCGGGCTCGGCCCCGGTGTAGGGACAGCCGGCGCGCAGGAAGGTCTGGGGCGTGCACACCGCGACCAGAACCTTGCCACGGGCGTTCGCGACGTTGTTGACGGTCACCGACAGGTCGGCGGCCTGGGCGCTGGTGCCGATCAGGACCAGCGCGAGCCCCGCTAACCACCCCCGGCGGCGGCAGTGGTGGCGGCGGTTGCTACGCGGCCCAGTTCCGCCTCCATCGCCCCCAGCCAGGAGCGCAGGCGCGCCGCGTTGGTCCCGAGGTCGGAGTGGCCGTACAGCGACCGGCTGTAGAGCGCGACCGTCGAGCGGTCCGGGCTCAGCGCGATCGGCCGTATGGTCACGAGATCCGGAAAGCGCAGCCATGGCGTTCGCACCTCCGCATCGATCTGGGGAACATCGGTGTTGGTGGCATCGGCGTTGGCGGCGGCGATCCGGCGCGCCCCCTCGCGGTCCAGAAGCCGGTTCCACGCCGCAACCTGCGCCGCGACGGCGACCGGGAAGACGGGGCTTTCGCCGGCCGCGTCGCGGCACAGATCCGGCGGGCAGACCAGATGATGGTTCGGCCGGTCGGGCGGGACCAGCGTCTCGAAGGCGACCGGCCGGCGGTCGCCGGGGCCGAACAGCGTCTCCCACACCCCATCGCGCCCGACCGCCAGCGCCAGCCCGGCGTAGGCCAGCAGCGGGACGAGCAGCACCACCAGGACAACGCGCAGCAGAATCCGAAGGGCCTTCATGGCCGGTAACATAGGCGCCGGAGCCGCGACGGCGACCCGCCATACCCGAACGCCCCATCACCCGGCGCCAAAGTGGCTTCATCCGCGAAGGCGAACCGCCGGAAAGCCGAACGGAGGATCAGGAGGCCGCTTCCTGCGTCCGGAACAGATCCTTGTGCAGCGCGCCGAGTTCCGTCTTCAGAACCTTTCCCATGGCGTTCCGGGGAAGCGCATCCTGGACGATCACGGTCTTCGGCAGCTTGTATCCGGCGAGTTCGCGGGCGGCCTGCGCGAGGATGGACGCCGGGTCGAGGGTCCCGCAGCCCGGCTCGCGCTCGACAACGGCCACCACGCCCTCGCCGAAATCGGGGTGGGGAACGCCGAAGACCGCAGCCTCGCTCACCCCCTCCACGCGGTTGAGCACGATTTCGACCTCGCGCGGGTAAACGTTGTAGCCGCCGGAGATGATGATTTCCTTGGCGCGGCTGACCAGCGTCAGGCGGCCGTCCGGGGCCGCGCGCGCCATATCCCCGGTCATGAAGAAGCCGTCCGGCCGGAATTCCGCCGCCGTCTTTTCCGGCATCCGCCAATAGCCCCGGAACACGCTCGGGCCGCGCAGTTCCAGACCGCCGACCTCGCCCGCCGGCGCCGGCCGTCCGTCACCGTCCACGATCCGCACCTCCAGCCCCGGCAGCGGGTAGCCCACGGTGCCGGGCAGGCGCTCGCCGTCGAGGGGGTTGGAGGCGATGATCGTGGTTTCCGTCATGCCGTAGCGTTCGAGAATCCGGTGCCCGGTGCGGGCCTCGAACGCCTCGAAGATTTCCCGCGACAGAGGCGCCGAACCGCAGGTGAACAGGCGCATGGTCCGGCAGCCTTCCCTGTCGAGCCGCGCGTCGGCAAGCAGGCGCGTGTAGAGCGTCGGGACACCCATGAACAGGGTGCTGGACGGCAGATGCCCGATGACCGCGTCCGCCGTGAACCGGGGCAGGAAAACGCAGGACGCCCCCGCAGACAGCACGGCGTTCAGGGCGATGAACAGGCCGTGCGCGTGGAAAACGGGGAGCGCGTGCAGCAGCACGTCGGCGTCGGAGATCCCCCACAACGCGTTCAGCGTGCGGGTCCCGTAGGCCAGATTGCCGTGCGAGATCATGGCCCCCTTGGGGCGCCCCGTGGTGCCGGAGGTGTAGAGGATCGCCGCCACCGCGTCGGGTCCCACCTCGGCGATCCGCTCCCTGGGCGGCAGGTCGCGGCAGGCCGCCGTCAGGCTTCCCCCGCCGTCCGGGTCGAGCGTGACGGTCGTGCACCCGGCCGGCGGCGTCAGGTCGGCGACGACCGGAGTCTGGCCGACGAACACCGCAGGCTCCGCGTCTTCGAGGAAATAGCGCAGTTCGGCCAGCGTGTAGGCCGTGTTGAGCGGCAGGTAGATCGCCCCGAGTTGCAGGGTCGCGAGATACAGGCACACCGCCTCGGGCGACTTCGCCACCTGCACGGCGACCCGGTCGCCCGGACCGACACCGGCTTCGTGAAGGAAGCACGCCATGCGCCCCGCCGTCCGCCGCAGGTCCGCGTAGGTCCAAGTCTGGCCCGTGTCGGTGCGCAGGGCCACCCGCGCATCGGACGGCGAACCGGGTTTCAAAAGCAGGCTGTAGAGATTGTCCGTCATAAGTCCGTTCCTGTGCCGCCGGGACCGCCGTCGCGGTCCAAAGCGGATCGACATCCGCTTTGGGAAAAACCGCCTTAGGGAATGAGCACGATCGATCCGGTCGTGCGGCGCGCTTCCAGGTCGCGGTGCACCGACGCCGCGTCGGTGAGCGGCGCGCGCCGGGCGATGTCGACCTGGACCCGGCCCGAGGCCAGGGCCTCGAACAGTCCGCCGGCCAGGGTCTCGATGTCCTCGCGGCTGCGGGTGACGGTGGCCAGGGTCGGCTTGGCGAGGAAAATCGAGCCCTTCTGCGCCAGCACGCTCACGTCCAGCGGCGGCACCGGGCCGCTGGCCTGCCCGAAATTGACCATCAGGCCGAAGGGCTTCAGACAGTCCAGCGAGGCCATGAAGGTGTCCTGCCCGACCGAGTCGTAGACGACATCGACGCCGCGCCCGGCGGTGATGTCGCGGACCCGCGCGACGAAATCCTCCTCGCGGTAGAGGATGACGTGGTCGCAACCGGCGCCTTGGGCGACCGCCACCTTTTCCGGCGCGCCGACCGTGCCGATCACCGTCGCGCCCAGGGCGTGCGCCCACTGGCACAGCAGCTGGCCGACGCCGCCGGCCGCGGCGTGCACGAGGAGGATGTCCCCCGCCTTCACCGGATGGACGCGGTGCAGCAGGTACTGCGCCGTGGTCCCCTTGACCATCGCGGCGGCGGCCACCTCGTCCGGCACCGTGTCCGGCAGCTTCACGAGGCGGTTCGCGGGAACGATGCGCTGTTCGGCGTAGGCGCCGAGCAGCATCCAGTAGGCGACGCGGTCGCCGGGCGCCACGTCGGTGACGCCGGGGCCGACCGCCTCCACGACACCGGCCCCCTCCACGCCCAGCACGGCCGGGCGTGGGATCGCGTACTGCCCGGACTGGGCGGTGCGGTGATAGGTGTCGATGAGGTTGACGCCGATCGCCGTGTGGCGGACCAGGGCCTCCCCCGGTCCGGGGGGCGGCACCGTCACCTCTTCCCAGACCAGGGCTTCGGGACCGCCGGGCTGGTGGACGCGGATCGCATGGACCATGATCGGCCTCTCCCTCACGCCGATTTCAGCCGTCCGGTGATCAGGGCGAAGACGGCGCTGAAATCCTTGTTTCCGTGACCGTGCTCCACCAGCATCTGGTAAAGCGCGGCGGCGCTGCCGGCGAGCGGCGTGGCGGCGCCGCTGGTGCTGGCCGCGTCCTGGGACAGGCGCATGTCCTTCAGCATCATCGCCGCCGCGAAGCCCGGCTGGTAGTCGCGGTTGGCCGGCGACGCCGGCACCGGCCCCGGAACCGGGCAATAGCTCTGCAAGGCCCAGCAATTGCCCGAGGACACGGTCATGACGTCGTAGACCGTCTGGTGGTCGAGCCCGAGTTTCTCGGCCAGCGCGAACACCTCGCTGATGGCGACCATGCTCATGCCCGCCATCATGTTGTTGCAGATCTTCAGGGCGACGCCGCTGCCCGACGCGCCGACATGGAAGATCTTGGGGCCCATGCCGGCCAGCACCGGGCGGGCGCGCTCGAACCCCTCGGCGCTGCCGCCGACCATGAAGGTCAGAGTCCCGGCCTGCGCCGCCGGGACCGCGCCGGACACCGGGGCGTCCACCATGACGAAGCCGGCCTCGGCCGCCGCCTTGCTGACCGCCCGCGCGCTTTCCACGTCGATGGTCGAACAGTCGATCAGCAGCGTGCCGGGACGGGCGTGCGCCAGCACGCCGTCCTCGCCCTCGTAAGCGGCCCGCACATGCTTGCCGGTCGGGATCATGCTGATGACGGTGTCGGCGTCGGCCAGCGCCTCGGCCAGCGTGGCCGCCGCGCGTCCACCCGACGCGGTGTAGGCGTTGCGCGCCGCGGCCACGACGTCGTACCCGACGACGGCATGCCCCGCCTTGGTGAGGTTCTCGCACATGGGACGGCCCATGTTGCCCAGCCCGATGAATGCAATCCGCGCCATGACTTTTCTCCGGATGAGTCGTTCAGAGGCTCATACGACCGGCGCATGAAGGATTCATGTTTCGGCCGGCCGTATGACCCTCTCGCACATGGCCTATCGCGCCTTCATTCTGAAAGCGCTGGCGGCAGCCCTTTGCCGACAGCACAGGGCGAGAGCTGCGCCATGTGCTGCCGGGTTTGAACCGAAGACGTTTGATGAAAGACATCAAACACCTTGGGTATCACTTCTTGAGAAGGGAGCACTTGCTTTCGTTCACGGGGATCGCCGCCTGGTCGCCGGGGATGGTGCGCAGCACCTTGTAGTAATCCCAGGAGCCCTTGGACTCGGACGGAGCCTTCACCTCGATCAGGTACATGTCGCGGATGACCCGGCCGTCCTCCCGGACCTTGCCGCCCTTGGTGATGAGATCGTCGACGGGGAGTTCCCGCATCTTGGCGGCGACCACGTTGCCGTCGTCGGTGCCCGCCGCCTGCATCGCCTTCAGGTAATGAGTCACCGCCGAATAGACGCCGGCCTGGACCATGTTGGGCTTGCGCTTCATGCGGGCCTCGAAACGCTCGCCCAGCTTGCGGCTGCCCTCGTCGCGATCCCAGTAGTAGGCCGTGGTCGCGATCAGCCCCTTGGCGTTCTCCAGGCCGAGCGAGTGCACGTCGCTGATCAGGACGGCCAGCCCGGCGAGCTTCTGGCCGCCGCTGGTGATGCCGAACTCCGCCGCCTGCTTGACCGCGTTGGTGGTGTCCGTCCCGCCGTTGGCCAGCCCGATGATCGCGGCCTTGGACGCCTGCGCCTGAAGAAGGAAGGACGAGAAGTCGCTGTTGCCGAGCGGGTGCCGGACCTGCCCCACCACCTTGCCGCCGTTCTCGTGGACCGTCCTGTCGATGTCGGCGGCCATCTGGTGGCCGAAGGCATAGTCGGCGGTCAGCAGGAACCAGTCCTTTCCGCCGTCCTGGACCACGGCGCGGGCGGTTCCGACCGCCTGCGAGTAGGTGTCCCACATCCAGTGGAAGCCGTTGGGCGAGCAGTCCTCGTTGGTCAGGCGCGTCGTCCCCGGACCGGTGGCCAGGGTGATCTTGCCGCGTTCGCGGGCCAGGTTCTGGACACCGAGGGCGATGGCCGAATTGGTCAGGTCGGCGATGGCGTGGACGCCCTGGGTGTCGAACCATTCGCGGGCCTTCGCCAGCCCGATGTCGGGCTTGTTCTGGTGGTCCGCCGACAGGACTTCGATCTTCTTGCCCAGGACCTGCCCGCCGAAATCCTCGACGGCCAGCCGTGCCGCCTCGACCGAACCGGCGCCGCCGAATTCGCTGTACAGGCCCGACTGGTCGTTCAGCACGCCGATCCGGATGACGTCGGCAGCCTGGGCGGCCCCCGCCGCCAGAGCGGTCGTGGCGAGAAGAGCGGCGATGAAGGACGTACGCATTCTTGTTTCCTCCCCTTTTTTCTGCACGGTTGATCAGTTCATGTTGATGATGACCGTCTTCTTGTGCGTGAAGTGATCGAGCATCGCTTCGAGGGATGCTTCCTTTCCAAGGCCGGACTGCTTGAACCCGCCGTAGGACAGGCCCGGCTGCACGACGAGGTTCTGGTTGACCTGCACGAAGCCGGCCTGGAGCCGTTGGGTCGCGTCCAGCGCGGTGCGGAGGTCGCGCGTCCAGATGGTCGCGGCGAGGCCGAAATCGCTGTCGTTGGCCATGGCCAGCGCGTCCTCGTAGTCGCGGAAGGCGATCACGCAGGTGACCGGGCCGAAGATTTCCTCGCGGGCCAGCCGGTGATCGTTGGACAGGCCGGTGAACAGGACGGGCTGCACGAACAGGCCGCGCGCCAGCCGCTCGTCCGCCGGCAGGGCCGAGCAGCGGTGCGCCACCGCGCCCGCCGCCGCCTCGCCCAGCGCGATGTAGCTTTGCACCCGGTCGAACTGCTGCGGCGAGATGATGGTGCCGATGTCCGTCGCCTCGTCCAGCGGGTCGCCCATCGTCATGGCGTCGACCTTCGCCTTCAGCTTTTCGACGAAGGCGTCGTGAAGGCTCTCATGGACGAAGATGCGCGAGGAGGCCGTGCAGCTCTGGCCCTGACGGGTGAAGCGCATGCCCGCCACGGCGCCGTCGATGGCCTTGTCCAGATCGGCGTCGCCCATCACGATCATCGGGCTTTTGCCGCCCAGTTCGAGGGTGACCGGGATCAGCTTGTCGGCCGCCAGATGCGAGATGATCTTTCCCGTCTCCACCGAGCCGGTGAAGGTCACCTTGCCGACCCCCGGATGCGTCACCAGCGGCGCGCCGCAGCCGGGGCCGTCGCCCGAGAGGATGTTGAGAACGCCCGCCGGCAGCACCTGATTCATGACCTGGACGACGCGCAAGGCGGCGAGCGGCGCCTCCTCGGCGGATTTGACGATCACCGCGTTTCCGGCGACCAGCGCCGGGGCGATCTTCAGCGCCATCAGGTACAGCGGAACGTTCCATGGGATGATCGCGCCGACGACGCCGATCGGTTCGCGCTGGGTGAAGGTCAGCATCTTTGGGTGAAACGGCACGGTTTCGCCCTTCAGCTCGGACGCCAGCCCGCCGTAGAAGCTCAGCGTGTCCGCCACCAGCGAGGCCTCGACCCGGCTTTCGGTGCGGATGGCCTTGCCCGTCTCCAGGGCGAGCAGGCGGCCGATCTCCTCGGCATGGGCCACCAGCCGGCGCCCGCATTCGACCACCAGCCGGCCCCGTTCGCGCGCCGGCAGACGGGCCCAGGCGCCTTGCGCCGCGATCGCCGCGCGGACGGCGGCGTCGACGTCTTTCTCATCACCTTCCGCCGCCGTGGCGATCGCGTCGCCCGTCGCGGGGTTGACGACATCGAAGGTCTTACCCGTCACCGCCGGCCGGAGTTCGCCGCCGATCAGCAGCAAGCCCGACAGTTCGCGCGCCAGGGCATGGGGATTCGTGTTCAGAACCACGTTCTGGTCGGTCATGGACAGTCTCTTTTGAATTTGGGGGCTGGCGCGCCGGTCAGGACGCGCGGCGCTGTGACCAAGCCTTCAGGCCGTTGGCGAACTCGTCCGACCGCAGGCTCGCGGCGAAGGCCGCCTCCGCCGCCCGGTCGTCCAACTCGCCCCGGGCGAGGTCGTTGAGCGCGCGCTTCATGCCGGCGACGGCCTGCGGCGCGCAGGCGGCGATGCGTCCGGCCAGTTCGTCCACGGCGGCCTGAAGCTCGTCGGGCGCGACGATCCGGTCCAGGAAGCCGATGCTCAGCATCTCGTCGGCGCCGATCGTTTCCGCCGTGAGAAACAGGCGCTTCGCCGCGTTGAGGCCGAGCCGCGACACGTAACGCCGCAGGCCGCCGGGGTAGAATTGTATGCCAAGCTGCCCGGCCGGCATGCGCATGCGCATCCCGGTGACGCCGATGCGGAAGTCGCAGGCGAGCGCCAGATCGGTGGAGCCGCCGTAGACGCTGCCGTTGAGCGCGCAGATCGTCGGGATGCGCACCGCCTCGACGCGATCGCACAGCCGCGCGAAGGCCATCTCCCCGTCACCGGCGCCCGTCCCGTCTTGGTGGGGCGATTGAGCGGCACTCAGATCGTAGCCGGACGAGAAGCTCGGCCCGGTCGCGGTCAGCACCAGCACGCGGACGGACGGATTCGCTTCGACGGCGGCAATGTGTTGCTGCAACGTGGCGATGTCCACCCCGTCGATCCGGTTGTGCTGAAGCGGACGGTTGAGCCGGATGGTGGCCACCGCGTCATTCACGGTCAGTTCGGGTGCTGTCGCCGGCCTGTCCGACCCGACCCGTGGCGTGCCGTTCATCGTTTCCTCCCAGGCGCCGCCAAGACGGCGGCACAGCATTATGGATACCGTTCTTGTTCTTTCGAAGAACCATAAGCGAGATCATGCATACCAGAGAATGCCGATGGGATGCAACGACGAAAGTTTGGCACGCTCATGGTTTGCCCCACCACCAATAGGCGGGAGCGCCCGGAGACGGTGCTTTTCTCATCCTTCAAGTCGGCTTCGGCAGCACCCGGCGCGACGCTTCCGCCGGTCGCCGCGCCGTGATCACCCCGCACCACCATCCGTCTTGGTCGACCAAAACATCATTTTGGCATGCCATTTCATTGACCGGACGGAATGGACGCGCTAGTGTCGGAGGGTCCCGATTTGCCAATGGATCATGCCATGCAGGCGGAAAAGCCGAGCCGCGTTGCGGAAATGCGGCAGGTGCTCGAACAGGAAATTCTGGGCGGGGTCATCGCGCCCGGCGAGCGTCTGGACGAACGGGCCCTGGCCGAGCGGTTCGGCGTGTCACGGACGCCGGTGCGCGAGGTGCTGTCCCAGCTCGGCTCCAGCGGTCTTGTCACGATCAAGCCGGGGGCCGGCGCGTCCGTGCTGCGGATGTCCGCCAAGCAGCTCGTCGGCATGATGGAGGTTCTGGTCGAACTGGAATCCCTGGCCGCCAGCCTCGCCGCCCGCCGCATGGGGATCGCCGAGCGCAAGCGTCTCGTGGAGGTGCACGAGGCGAGCCGCGCCGCCGCCGAGGCCGGCGACATCGAAGCCTACGACAATCTCAACCGCGACCTGCACGAACTGATCTACGCCGGCAGCCGGAACGAGCATCTGGAGCAGCAGGCGAAGCTCATCCGCGGTCGCCTGCGCATCTATCGTCAGTATCCGTTCCAGCACACCGCCCGCCCGCTGAAGTCCTACACGGAGCACGACCTGTTCGTGAAGGCGATCCTGGACGGGGACGGCGAGGCCGCGCGGCGGCACATGCACGACCACATGACCACGGGCGGAAGCATCTGGGTCGACATGGTGGTCTCCATGCCGCCGATCGCCGACAGCGAGTAGCGGCGCCGTCCGTATCATTTCTGGCCGGGTCCCACCGCTGACATGGGATATGGGCACTGATCGCAACGGCGGCGGCCAAGCGGCTCCTTCCGGGGGTCGTGGCGCTGGACCCGCGCATCCGCGCGGACACGCAGGTCTGTTCGACGAGGCTCCGACGGACGACTTGGCCGCGAGCGGTTCAGCCGGCGGAGGCCTGGGCGCGGGCGGCGGCGCGTTCGGCGTCCTTGGCGCGGCGGTTCCGGCGCTTCAGCAGCCACATGGCCGTGCCCGTCACCGCGAACAGGGGGGGCAGGATGCCCGACAGGAACACCAGGATCTTCCAGGTCCATCCCAGCCCCGCACCGGCGTGCAGCGCACGCTGCCATCCGATGATGGTCTCGCCGACCGAATAGCCGCGGGGATCGCGGATCTCCACGACCCGCGCCGTCCAGGGATCGACGAAGGCCGTGATCATCGGGGCGCCGTTCTCGTGACCGGGGGGAGCGAAGTTGACCCGGTAGGCCTGATCGGGACGCGGCGGCAGCATGACCGAGCGGAATTGCCCGTCCGGCACCGCCGCCCGCGCCAGCGTCAGCACCTGCCCGATGTCGGCGGGTGTGGCGCCGCGCACCGCCTCCACCTTCACCCCGGCGCGCAGGTCGCGCGCCGGGAAGACGCCGCCGATGGCGGCGTTCAGCGTCTGCGGGAAGGCCAGATAGACGCCGCTGAAGGTCACGACCACATACACCGCCAGCGACCAGACGCCCACGGCCCCGTGCAGTTCACGGTGCAGCCGCACGCCCCGCGCGCCGCGCTTCACCGTGAAGGCCGCCGCCCAGCGGCCGGCGCGCGGCCACCACAGCACCAGCCCGGTGATGCCGAGGGCCAGCATGGCCACGCCCAGCCAGCCGATGACCTCGCGCCCCGTGCGGTCGGGGATCAGAAAATTGGCGTGAAGCCGGAAGATCTGGCGCAGCAGGCTGTCGCCGCCGGGCGCCTTGCCCTCCAGCACCGCCAGGGACACCGGGTCGATCCGCACCGTGGTGCCGCCGGGTCCCGGCCCGGAGCGGCCCGGCGGCGTGAAGCGGACCGAGGCGGGTTCGCCCGGTTCGGCGGGCATCGACACCATGCCGGGCGCCAGCCCCGGCGGCGCGGCGGCCTTCGCAGCCTCCAGGATCGCGGCGACGGGCTGCGGCTCGCCGACGGCCAGCGTGTAGGCCGGCGGATCCGCGAACAGATCCTCCAACTCGTGTTCGAACACCAGGATGGACCCGGTGATGCCAAGCATCGCCAGCGGAAGGCAGAGAATCAGCCCGACCCACAGGTGGATGTTCTGGAGGGTGCGGTACCAAAGGCGGTTCTGACGCGGAAGTGTCGGCATGGCGGGCTCGGAAGGGTGGCGGACGGACACGCGGGGAAAGGATCATGGCGGCCTTCCCCCAACTCTGACCTGCGGGTTGCGCGAACAATTCTCATTATCGCAACACCGGGCCGTTTGGAATCTATTTGATAATGATTCGCAATATTATTCGCTGCCCGGTCGCGCGGGGCGCTATTTTTCCCGCAGCGGCGGCGGCACGGGCACCACCGCGCCGTCCCACCCGCCGCCCAGGGCCTTGTACAGCCCGATCGCCGCGTTGAAGCGCGCCAGCGTCGCCTGGACGACCGCGTCGTTGGACTGGAACAAGGTGCGCTGCGCGTCGAGGACGTTCAGGAAGGGCACGGTGCCGGTCCGGAACCGCGTATCGACGATTCGCAACGCCTCTCCGGCCTGCTCCTGCGCCTCCTGGGCGTAGCGCTGCTGAATCTGCCCGGTGGCAACCGCGCTGAGGGCGTCCTCCGTATCGCGCAGCGCGATCAGGACGGCGGACCGGTAGGACTCCTCCAATTCACGCGCGCGGGCGGCGGCGGCGTCCTCCTGCGCTTCCAGCCTGCCGCCCTCGAACAGCGGCGCGGCCAGCGATCCGGCGGCGTTGTACAGCAGGCCGGCCGGGTTCAGCATGTCGGTCAGCGAGGCGCTCTGCACCCCGCCGCGCGCGGTCAGCACCAGCGAGGGGAAGCGCGCCGCGCGCGCCGCCACGGTGTCGGCGGCGGCGGCGCGCAGGCTCGCGTCGGCCCGGCGCAGGTCCGGGCGGCGGGTCAGAAGCTGCGACGGCAAGCCGGCGGTGACCGGCGGCAGCGTCAGGTCCGCCAGCGACCGGCTGCGCACCGTGAAGCCCTGCGGCGGGCGCCCCAGCAGCACGGCGAGCGCGTCCAGGGACTGCCGTTCCGCCTGCTGCAAGGCCGGCAGGGCGGCGCGCTGGCTGGCGACCGCGCTGCGCTGCTGGGCGAGTTCCAGGTCCGACGCGGCGCCCAGTTCCACCTGCCGCTCCAGCAGCCTCAGAACGTCCTCGGCCACGCCCAGCGTCTGAGTCGCCAGCCGCAGACGGTCGCGCGCCGCCAGCACCTGGAAGAAGGTGGCGGCGACCTCCGAGCGCAGGGTCAGGGCGAGCGCCTCGCGGTCGTACAGGGTGGCGTCGAGCTGGGCCCGCGCGGCGTCCGCCGTCGCCGCGTTCCGCCCGAACAGGTCGACCTCGTAGCCGACCTGGAGCGTCCCCTGGTAGCTCGACGACATGGAGGAGGCCCCGCCGGAGACGCTTCGCCCGGCGGCAGCGCCCCTTGCGGAGGCGTGCGGGGTCCAACTGCGGCTGGCGCCGCCGGACAGGTCGACGGTCGGCAGCAGCGCGGCCCCGGCGGCGCGGGTCTGCGCCTCGACCTGTTGGATGCGGGCGAGAGCGGCGGCGAGGTCGCTGTTGCCGGCCTCCGCCTCGGCGATCAGCCCGTCGAGTTCGGCGTTGCCGAAGCCCCGCCACCACGCGGCGTCCGGCCATTGGCCGACACCCTCGGTCGCGGTGTCCCAGGCGGCCGGCAGCTTCACCCCCGGCGGCTGGTGCGGCGGGCCGAGGGAACAGCCGGCCAGCAGCAGGGTCAAGGCCGCGGCGGCGGCAAAGCGGGTGGTGGTGCGGGTGGCGCCGGTGCGTGTCGTGGTCATCAGGGTCACTCCGAGGCGAGCGCCACGACCGGATCGAGGTCGGCGGCCTTGCGCGCGGGGATGTAGCCGAACAGCAGGCCGGTGGCGAAGGCGCAGCCGAAGGCCAGCAGCACCGGTTCCGGCGTCACCAGAACCGGGCGGCCGAAGGCGGCGAAGGCCCAGGTGGCGCCCAGCCCGGCGGCGACGCCAATGGCCCCGCCCAGCGTGCAGATGGCCAGCGCCTCGCTGTTGAACTGCAACAGGATGTTGATGCGGCGCGCCCCGGTCGCCATGCGCACGCCGATCTCCCGCGTGCGCTCGGTCACGCTGACCAGCATGATGTTCATCACGCCGATGCCCCCGACCAGAAGCGAGATGGCGGCGATGGAGCCCAGCAGAAGAGTCAGCGTGTTCTGCGTCTCGGTCGCCGTTTGCAGGATGGACGCCATGTTGCGGATCTGGAAATCCTCCGCCTGGTGACGGGCCAGCAGCAGGTCGCGGATCGCGGCTTCCGTCTCCTCGATGGCGGCGACGTCGGCGACCTGCACGGTGATGGAGCGCACGTAACGCTGGCCGAACAGCCGCAGGCTTCCGGTGGTCAGCGGCACATAGGCCACGTCGTCCATGTCGGTGCCCATGGGCGACGCCCCCTTGGGCGCCATGGTGCCGATGACCAGGAACGGGATGTTGTTCATCAGGATGTAGGAGCCGACGGGATCCTCGCCGTCCGGGAACAGCGCCCTGGCGACTGTCCGGCCGATGACCGCGACGGGGGCGTAGGCCCGGACGTCCGACTCCTCGAAGAAGACCCCGGACGCCACGCCCCAGTCGCGCGCCTTCGGGAAATCGGCGCTGGTCGCCGTCACCGACGTGGCGTAGTCGCGGCCGCCGCGCCGCAGCGTCGCCGATCCGGGATATTCCGGCACGGCGGCGGCGACGTTGGGCAGGGTGGCGATGGCCTCCGCGTCGGCCGCCACCAGCGTGGCGGTCACGCCGCCGGACGGCCGGACATTCGGCGCGCCGGGCCGGACCAGCAGCAGGTTGGTTCCCATGGAGGTGATGCGGTTCAACACCTCCTGCTGGGCGCCGTGACCGATGGCCAGCATGGCGACCACCGACGCCACGCCGATGATGATGCCGAGCAGCGTCAGCAGCGTCCGCATCAGGTTGTTGCGCAGGGACTGCAACGCCATGCGCCCGGCCTCGACCACGTCGCCCGCCGTCACCGCGGCGGCGTTCGCCGGGCGGGGCGGCGGTTCCAGGGGCACGGCCGGCGCGGCACCCGGCTGCGTCACGTCGGAAACGATGCGGCCGTCCTTGATCTCGATGATCCGCTTGGCCTGTCGGGCGACGGCGGGGTCGTGGGTGATCAGCAGGACGGTGTGCCCGCGCTCGTTCAGGTCGCGCAGCAGGCGCATCACCTCGACGCCGCTGCGGCTGTCGAGCGCGCCGGTCGGCTCGTCCGCCAGGATGATGCCGCCGCCGTTCATCAGCGCCCGCGCGATGGAGACGCGCTGCTGTTGCCCGCCCGACAGTTGCGACGGGTGATGGTCCAACCGCTCGCCCAGGCCCAGCCCGGTCAGAAGCTCGCGCGCCCGCCGCGCCCGCTCCTCGCGGGGCATGCGGGTGTAGACCGCCGGCATCTCGACGTTCTCGCGGGCGGTCGCGGTGGCGAGCAGGTTGTACTGCTGGAAGATGAAGCCGAAGCGCTCGCGCCGCAGGATGGCGCGGCGGTCGGCGTCCAGGCCGGTGACCTCCTCGCCGTCCACCCGGTAGGAGCCGGAGGTCGGACGGTCCAGCAGCCCGATCAGGTTCATCAGCGTCGATTTGCCGGATCCCGACGCGCCCATGATGGCGACGAACTCGCCCGCGTGAATGTCCAGGGAGATGCCGTGCAGAACGGGTACCTCCAGGTTGCCGCGCCGGAAGCTGCGCGTGACGTCGCGCAGCGCGATCTGCGGGGCGGCCGAGGACGGGGCGGTCATAGGCGGGGCG
>JAEZID010000485.1 GCA_023416195.1 Pseudomonadota bacterium
GCTCGCTCTCGGTCTCGATCTTCTCCACGACGATGTCGATGGGTGCGCCCTCGATCCGGCGGCGCAGGTCGGCGATGCGCGGCGCCATGTCGGGGTCGAGCACCAGCCCGCGGTCCAGCTTCAGATACCGGAACTCGTGGCGCAGCAGCGCGTCCACGTCGATGTCCAGGTCGACCACCTGATCCATGGAGAAGCGGAAGCCCAGCCGCGCCAGCTGCGACAGGATGCCCATGGTCACCGCCCCGCCCGCGCGCAGGTCGTGCTGGCTCAGTTCGAACACCAGCTTGGGCACCAGCGCCTGGTTCTGCGCCATCAGCTGGAGAAACTGCTTCATGAAGTCGGCGTCGCTCAGCGTCGCCGCCGAGATGTTGCAGACGAAGCCGATGGCGTGCTGGCGCCGCTCCGTCTCGCGGATCAGCTGGATGCAGCGGACCAGCAGCAGGTTGTCGATGGTGGCGATCAGCCCCTCGCGCTCGGCGATGTCCAGGTAGCGGTCGGGCATGATCAGCGCGCCGTCGCCGGCCCGCACGCGCGAGAACACCTCGTAGAAGCGGTGCTTGCGCTGCGGCAGGCTGACGATGGGCTGGAGATAGATGTCGATGCGGTCGGCCCGCAGCGCGTCGCGCACCGCCTCCAGCACCAGCGCGTCGTTCATCGGGGGCGATGCTGCGCTGGTGGTCGCGGCGGGTTGTGGCGCCTGCGCGGCGACGACGGGCGCCCCGCTCTCCACTGTCCTGCGCGGAGCGGAGGCCGGCGGGCGCGGCGGCTCGGCGGACGGACGGCGCTTCTCGGTCAGGCGGCTGACCAGGGATTGCAGGAGCTTCACCTCCTGCACCATCGTGTCGTAGTTGGCGAGCCCGCCGCCGGCACCCCGCGTTTCCTCGATGATCGCGCGGTGGCGGGCCACCTCCTCGGCCAGGGACTCGACGGTCTCCTCCAGGGTGTCCACGCGGCGGGCGACGGTGCGTTCACGCTCCAGCCGGGTCACCGCCTCGTGGATCAGGCCGCCGGCCAGCACGATGACCGCGCCGACCAGCCACCCGGTCAGAGCGTCCGACTCCGGCCGCATGTAGGGCAGCGTCGCCCCGATGGAAACGCCCGTGACGATGTAGGCCAGCGCGTAGACGAGGTGGGTCAGGATCGTCATGCGCCCGCGCCTTACCGGTGGTCCGCGCCCACCGCATCGGCCAGCGACGCGAAACCGTCGCGGCGCAGCAGGGCGGCCAGATCCGTCTTTATCGCCCCCACCAGCGCCGCCCCATGATAGACCAGCGCGGAATAGAGCTGCACCAGCGAGGCGCCGGCGCGGATCTTGGCGTAGGCGTCGGCGCCGGACGCGATGCCGCCGGCCCCGACCAGGGGCAGCTTGCCGCCGGTCAGCCGGTACATCTCCCCCAGCACGGCGGTGGAGGGCGCGAACAGCGGCTTGCCCGACAGGCCGCCGGCCTCTGACCGCAGCGGCTCCGGAATCTCGGCCGGGCGGGCGATGGTGGTGTTGGAGACGATCAGCCCGTCGATGCCCGATTCCAGCGCGACGGCGGCGATGTCCGCCTTGTCCTCGTCGGTCAGGTCGGGGGCGATCTTCAGCAGGACGGGGGGATTCTTCGACAGCTTGCACGCGGCCCGCGCGTCCAGCACGCGGCCGAGCAGCGTGCGCAGCGGGTCGCGCCCCTGCAAGGCGCGCAGGCCCGGCGTGTTCGGCGAGGAGACGTTGACGACCAGATAGTCGGCCAGAGCGGCGACCCGCTTCACGCCCAGGACATAGTCGTCGGCGGCCTCGACCGTGTCCTTGTTCTTGCCGAGGTTCGCGCCGACGATGCCCGGCGCCTTGCGGCCGCTCGCCAGACGGCGTTCCAGCCGCTGGGCGAAGACCTCAAGCCCCTCGTTGTTGAAGCCCATGCGGTTGATGACGGCGCCCTGCTCGGGCACGCGGAACAGGCGCGGCTTGGGGTTGCCGGGCTGCGGGCGCGGCGTGACGCTGCCCGCCTCCACGAAACCGAAGCCCAGGCGCAGCATGGGGTCCATCACCTCGGCGTTCTTGTCGAAACCGGCGGCGAGCCCGACCGGATTGGCGAAATCCAGCCCGAACACGCGGCTTCGCAGAATGGGATCGTCCGCTCCGCCGCCCGACATCAAAGCGGGAGCCTTCTCCATCATGAGAAGAGCCTTGATGGTCAAGCCATGCGCGGTCTCCGGATCGAGGCTGCGCAAGATCGGGCCGACGACGGGAAACAGATCGATCACGGGGCGATGTCCTTGAAATATGGGGCGTTGAAATCGGGGGTCTTAAAATCGGGCGGGAAGATGTGGCGGCCGTCCGGCCCCAGTAGCAGCGGGTCGGCGCGCAGCACGGCGGCAACCGGCAGCGCGCCGTAAAGGTGTGGGAACAGCTGACCGCCGCGCGACGGCTCCCACCGCAGGGCCTCGCCCAGCGCATCGCCGTCCACGGTGAGCAGGACGATCCCGTCCTGCCCGGCGCGGTGCTTGGCGGCGCTGTCCTCCACCTGGCCACCCGTGGAGAAGTGGATGAAGCCGTCCGCCGCATCCTGCGACGATCCGGGGTAGGAGCCGGTGGAGAGCGCCCGCTCCCACTCCTCGGCCCGGCACATATGGAAGATGATCCGATCGGTCATGGCGTGCGGACCTTACCCCAAAGCAATCGGACCCGAAAGCAATCTGGCCCAGAAGGCGGGTTCCGTCGCCGGATGCATCGCATTTTGCAAACGCGTCATCGGAAATTAGACGGCATTTTGCACATATGCGCTGAATTCCGGCCGCCGCGCACCAGCGCACCGGCCGGGGAACCCTGCAACCTCAAGGAAACGGCAGCACAACAATAGGTCACCGTGGGTTGGCATCCGGTTTGCTGTGTTGGCGGGACCAAAGGAGGACCCACCATGAACGCTCTAGCCATGACGCTGAATGAACGTCCGACCGACGAACACACATTCGACTCGTCGGTTGCGGCGCGCGGCACGCTCAGCGAGCCGAGTCACACCCCCGTCCCGCTGAAGCCGACCGCCGCGATGCTGGCCGCCGGTTCGCGCGCCGGCGGCGTGTCGGTCGAAACCGCCTGGAAAATCTATCAGGCAATGATCAACGAAGCCGCCTGAGCCTTCCTCCCTCGATCCTTTCCGGCGACAGCGATCATTCCACGTCGTTGTAGAACAGGAGCCCCCCGATCTCCGCACAGGCGCAACGCCCCCGCGCCCAGGAGACATCGGCGGCGGAGGGATCGATTCCAGCCCGGTGATAGTGCGTCGCCCCTTCGGTCGGATCCGGCAGCAGCCCGGCCACCGCGCGCCGCGCGGTGCGCAGGCAGGTGGCGAAGACCGGATCGGTGGAGGTGACGGCCAGCAGGTCCGCCCGGCGCAGGTCGTCGGGATTCCAGCAGGAAAACTGGAAGGGCTTGCGGCAGACGGACACCACGTCGCCGCCCCACCACCAGCCGCCGCGTTCCCGCGCCCGGCGGACGCGGTTCATCACCACGGCGGCCACCGCCTCGATCGCGCGCACGGGCTCTCCGCGCGCCTCGCCCCACAGGGTGCGGGCCAGCGTGTCCACCGCATCGTCGGACAACGCAGGGGGCGTACGGGCGGCGTCCGGCTCGGGCTTGAGCGCGCGCGCCCTCATCGCCGTCCTCCCTCGGCGCAGGAGATGCAGCCGCCTTCCAGCTTGTTCTCGATGCGCAGCAAATGGTCGGTCAGGCGCTGCTCCACGTCCTTCAGCGTGGAGAAGGAGACGTAGGTCTTGGCGACCTCCAGCTTGTAGGCGGCCAGGCTCTCGCGCACCTGTGCCTGGGCGGATTCGGCGCGGGCGCGGACGGTCTCCAGCGCGGTTTCCGCGTCCTTGCGCAGCCGGGCGATCAGCCAGAACAGCCCGCCCATGACGGGCAGCTCCACGGCCGTGATCCACCAGGCCACGTCGATGGTCTCGTGCATTGGGGTTCTCCGGATAAGGCAAAAGAAAAAGGCGGAGCCGAAGCCCCGCCCTACACATCCCACTCCGCCGGGGCGACCACCGGGGCGGTGCCCCGCCAGTCGGGGCGGCGTTCGGGCGACGGCGCCCGGTCGAAGCGATAGGGTTCGCACAGCAAGCAGCCGGCCACGGCGTCGAGACCGTCGTCGCGGCCCTTGTAGGCGGCGTCGGGCGACCACTCGCGCATCTCGCGGACGAAGGGCGTGCTCCACACGCTGGCGTGGGCCAGCAGGCGTTCGCCGGCGAGGATCGCGTCGAAGGCCTCCAGAATGCGGCCGGCCTTCGCCGTCCGGCTCGACTGCTCGACGACCGAGGCGGCCACGTTCGTCTTTCTCAGCGCGTCGCGCAGCAGACCCGGCAGGAACTTGCCGATGCCGTTGGTCTCCAGATGGACGGACGGCAAATGGTGCGCCTCCAGGAAGCGGGCGACCTGAGCGCATTGCTGTTCGGCCTCGTTCACCGGCTGCTTCGGATCGACCCGCAGGTAGAGCACCCGATGCAGGTAGAAGCGCCCGTCCGCCCCGCCGAAGACGACGGCGACGACGCTGGAATCGCCGGGCTTCCCGCCTTCGACGGCGGGCCGCGCGAAGGCCGGGTCCCACCAGCAGGACGCGGACACCAGCCGCACCCCGTCCAGGGTCAGCACCGCCCGGCCCAGCGATTCCCGGTAGTCGAGTTCCGCGTCGTAGCGGCCCATCCTCTCCAGGTCGAGCCGCCCGTCCGCTTCGTTCGCCGGCTGGAGCAGCATCTGGCTGGTGAACTTGTTGGGGCCGGTCGCCTTGCGGATGCGGTTGACGTGCGCCTCGTCGTAGCGTTTGGGCCAGGCGTAGACGCGCTTGCCGTCAGCCCCCTCCTCGTAGACCGGCAGGACCAGACGTTCGAACCCGTCGAGGAAGGGCCGCACCTCCCCCACCTCCTCGCGCGGTTCGCCCGCGTAGATGGAGTAGTAGGTGTGCGGCGTCCCGACGTAGAGCTGCGCGCCGCCGGGCACCAGCAGGTATTCGATCTCCGACAGCTTCTCGCGCAAGGACGCCCGCTTGCCCGCGCTGTCGGCGGTGCGCGGCACCTCCACATCGTCGCAGATCACCACGTCGGCGCGGCTGCCGGTGACGTTGCCGCCGATGCCCGCCGCGATCATCGACGGGTCGCGCAGCTCCTGGGGGCGCACCACCGTGAACTGGTCGGCGGCCCACTGGTCGCGCTCCTTCGCCGGGGGCTTCAGCGCCTTGGTGTCGGGGTGGCGTTCGATGATGCGCTTGACGTTGCGCACCATCTTCTTGGCCAGCTTCATATCCGCCGCCAGCACCAGCAGCCGCCGGTTCGGGTCCTGGTACAGCAGCCACGCTGCGAACAGCCCGACCAGCGACGACTTGCCCGCCCCGCGAAAGGCCATCAGCAGCATGCGCTTTTCCGGGCCGGCGCATTGCCGCTCCAGCCAAAGCGCGATCTTGCGGTGGTGGCGCGGCGTCGCGAGTTCCGACAGCCTGTTCCAGTCGTGGACGAACGCGAAGAAGCCTTTTTTTGGTTTTTCCGTCACGGGTTCCGCCCCACCACATGCCAGCCGGCGCCGTTCGACATCACGGTCAGCGCGTGGCCGTAGCCGGTCAGCGCTATGGCCTCGTTGTCCGGGCCGCCGCCGCCCTGTTTGGTGACGGTGACCGGGTTGCCGGAAGCATCCGACTTCTTGACGGTCACCGTGCGCCCGACCGCGTGCGCGGCGCTGGGCGCCGGCAGCCGCACGGTCACGGCGCCCGACCAGGCACTGACCAGATAGAGCGACTGGTTCAGGTCCGGCTCGAACAGGCCGGGCTTGTCGTGATAGTGCGCGTTGCCCGGCAGGCTGTTGCTGGCGACGATCCACCAGTTGGCGCCGTTCGACACCACCGTGACGAAGTCGTAGCGGTTGCCGAGCGCCACCCTGCGCCCGTCCGGCCCCGGCCCGCCATCCTCCGTCACCGTCAGGACGTGGGCCGAGGCATCCGTCCGCTTGATGGTCACCGAGTGCCCGTTGGCCGCCCCCGCCGCCGGCAACCGCGCCTCCACGTCGCCGCCGTAGGCGCTGACCAGATAGACGGAGCTGGACAGATCCAGCGCGACCAGCCCGCCGCTTTCCGGTTCCACATAGTCGGTGTCGAAGCGCAACGACTCGACGGTCAGCTGCGTGACGC
>JAEZID010000535.1 GCA_023416195.1 Pseudomonadota bacterium
GACGTGGACAGCGGGCGGGAGGCGTCCCGCAGCACGCGCAGGGCGTCGTCGGCGATCACACTCCGTTCGGCCGGGTGGCGCGGGCTTATGAGACCGACAGTCGGAGCCGACGCCGGCATCGGTTTCCGGGCATTGTTGAACACCCGGATGGTCCCTTCGAGGCACGTCAACTCCTGCTCGAGCGCGGCCATCTGCCGGGCAAGGTCCGACCGGCGCGCGTCGAGTTCCGCATGCTTGTCCGCCAACGCGGCGAGGATGGCGTGAAAAGCTTCATCCGTTGCCGGGGCGACCGGATGGGATGGGGCAAACGCGTTCGACATCGGATGGTGGTTCTTTCCGTGTCCTTCAAAGCACCAAGGGTTGATCGGGCAAGCCGCTCACTGGGAGCCGTCTTTCGCAACATAGGATATATCTTATGGTGGTTGGCACCGCAACGCCGTGCATTCCTCGGAATGGACAGCATCGCCAACCAGTTCGGCGCCATTCTGCGCGACCTGCGGACAGCCCAGGGCCTCTCCCAGGAGGAACTCGCGTTCCGCGCCGGAATGAGCGTGCCTTATCTCAGCGACTTGGAGCGCGGCCGGTCCAACCCGTCGCTGGCCATGGTGGTCGACCTGGCGCGTGCCCTGGCGACGCACCCGTCCGCCATGCTGGCCGGCTTGATCATTGAGGGGGGCGAGGGGGGCGTCGACCCGCCGCGGCGGAAGCGTCCCAAGGACTGAGAGAGCGGGTCCGGACTGCAACCCAGCGCTTAGTAAGGGGGAGTGACAAAAAGGGCGGACCCGGTGGGGTCCGCCCTCAATTGACATCTGTCCTGTCGAGCTCCAGCTTCGGCCGAACTTAGCTTGTCTCAATCATTGAGTTAGACTTCTCAATCATAGAGTTAAAGCTTCTCAGTCATAGAGTTCGGTTTCTCAAACTTTGCGTTAAAGACCAACCAACTGCTAAACGTCCAGGTTGGCAACCTTCAGCGCGTTCTCCTGAATGAACTCGCGGCGCGGCTCCACAATGTCGCCCATGAGGGTCGAGAAGACTTCCTCCGCCTGATCGGCGTGGCTGACCTTGACTTGCAGAAGCGAACGCTTGGTCGGGTCCAGAGTGGTTTCCCACAGCTGGTCCGGGTTCATCTCGCCAAGGCCCTTGTAGCGCTGGATGGTCACGCCACGACGGCCCAAGTCCATCACCGCCTCGAACAGGGCAAAGGGGCCGGTCAGGCTGCGGGTTTCCTTCTGCTTCTCGAAGGCGCGGCCGGGTTCGGCGTAGACGCGCTTCAGGTCCGCCGCGATGGCGTCCAGCTTGCGCGCCTCGACGCTCTTCAGCAGGTCGGCGTCCAGATTGTGGCGGTGCGTGACGCCACGGCGCGTGCGGACCAGCGCGTAGCCGCCCTGCGGCAGGGGCTCGCCGCGCCAGCCGCCTTCCGCGTCCTGTCGGTTCAGCCGCTCGGCCACACCCTCGGCGGCTTGCAGCGCCAGGTTGGCGTCGCTGGCCAGGGCGGCCGACAGGGCGCCGCTCACCGCCGCCTGCTCGACCACGTTCAGGCTGGCGGCCTTGCGGGCCAGCGCGTCGATGTGGTGGCGGGCGCTGCGGGCCTGCTCGACCAGATCCTTCAGCGGCTGGCCGGTCAGCAGCGTGCCGTCGGACAGCGTGACCGACAGGTCGCTCAGCGCCGCTTCGATCAGATACTCTTCCAGCGCCCGGTCGTCCTTCAGGTACCGTTCCTTCGCGTTGCCGCGCTTGATGCGGTAGAGCGGCGGCTGGGCGATGTAGAGGTAGCCGCGCTCGATCAACTCCGGCATCTGCCGGAAGAAGAAGGTCAGCAGCAGCGTGCGGATGTGGCTGCCGTCCACGTCCGCGTCGGTCATGATGATGATCTTGTGGTAGCGCGTCTTGTCCGGATTGAACTCGTCGCGGCCGATGCCGGTGCCCAACGCCGCGATCAGCGTGCCGATCTCCGCCGAGGACAGCATCTTGTCGAAGCGCGCCCGCTCCACGTTCAGGATCTTGCCGCGCAGCGGCAGGATGGCCTGGAACTGGCGCGAGCGGCCCTGCTTGGCCGAACCGCCCGCCGAATCGCCCTCGACGATGAACAGCTCGGACAGCGCCGGGTCGCGCTCCTGGCAGTCGGCCAGCTTGCCGGGCAGGGAGGCCATGTCGAGCGCACCCTTGCGCCGGGTCAGCTCGCGCGCCTTGCGGGCGGCCTCACGGGCGGCGGCGGCCTCGACGACCTTCTGCACGACGCGCTTGGCGTCGGCCGGATGCTCCTCGAAATAGAGGGCGAGCGCCTCGCCCACCACCGTCTCGACCACCGGGCGGACTTCGGACGAGACCAGCTTGTCCTTGGTCTGGCTGGAGAATTTCGGGTCGGGGACCTTCACTGACAGCACGCAGGTCAGGCCTTCGCGCGCGTCGTCGCCGGAGAGGTTGACCTTCTCCTTCTTCGCGATGCCCGACTCGTTGGCGTAGTTGTTGATCGCCCGCGTCAGCGCCGCGCGGAAGCCGGCGAGGTGCGTGCCGCCGTCCTTCTGCGGGATGTTGTTGGTGAAGCAGAGCGTCGTCTCGTGGTAGCTGTCGTTCCACTGGAGCGAGCATTCCACCGTGACGGTGCCGCCGTGTTCGGTCTGCCGCTCGGCCTTGATCGCGATGGCCGGCTTGTGCAGCGGCACCTTGGAGCGGTCGAGCCAGTTCACGAAGGCCTCAAGCCCGCCTTCGTAATGCAGGTCGTGGACCTTCGGCTCCACGCCGCGCGCGTCGGTCAGGACGAGGCGCACGCCGGAGTTGAGAAAGGCCAGCTCGCGCAGCCGGTGTTCCAGCGTCGCGAAGTCGAACTCGGTGTTGGTGAAGGTTTCCTTGGACGGCAGGAAGGTGACCTCCGTGCCGCTCAGCTGCTTCTGACCGCCCTTGTTGTCGTCCACCATCGGGGCGGGGCCGACGTCGGCCAGTCCGGCTTCCGGCACGCCGTGGCGGAAGCGCATGAACCATTCGCGGCCGTTGCGCCAGATGCGCAGCTCCAGGATCTCCGACAGGGCGTTCACCACCGACACGCCCACGCCGTGCAGGCCGCCGGACACCTTGTAGGAATTCTGGTTGAACTTGCCGCCCGCGTGCAGCTGGGTCATCACGACCTCGGCCGCCGAAACGCCTTCCTCCGGGTGGATGTCGGTGGGGATGCCGCGCCCGTTGTCGCGCACCGTCACCGATCCGTCGGCGTTCAACTGCACCACGACCTTGTCGCAGTAGCCGGCCAGCGCCTCGTCGATGGCGTTGTCCACGACCTCGTACACCATGTGGTGCAGGCCCGAGCCGTCGTCGGTGTCGCCGATGTACATGCCGGGCCGTTTGCGCACGGCGTCCAGCCCGCGCAAGACGGTGATCGATTCCGCCCCGTAGTCCTGCTGCGGGAGATCGTTCTTCAAAGCTTCCTGTGCCATGGCTCGACTATAACAGACTGCGTTGCGGTTTCGGCGATTTACGGCGCTGCCCGTAGTGTTTTTTGGGGAGCGCTTTTTCGGCAATTCTACCCCGGCGTCACATGCGCGTCCTCGATGTGGAAGCGCAGGGCGGCGGAACCCAGCGGGGCGAAGACGTTGTCGTCCGTCCCGGTCATCCAGGCCTGCGCGCCCAGCGCCAGGATCTCGTCGAACAGCGCCTCGCGCCGGTGCAGGTCCAGATGCGCCGCGACCTCGTCCAGCAGCAGCAGCGGCGCCGCTCCGCGCTCGGCCGCCAGCAGGCGGGCGTTGGCCAGCACGATGGCGATCAGCAGCGCCTTCTGCTCCCCCGTGGAGCACAGCGCCGCCGGCATGTCCTTCAGCGTGTGGCGCACGGCGAGGTCGCTCTTGTGCGGCCCCACGGCGGCCCCGCCGGTGTCCGAATCGAGCCGGCGGCTGTCGCGCAGGGATTGCCGCAACGAGTCCTCGGCGGCGAGCGCCGGGCCTTCGTCCAGCCAGCGTTCCACCGCGCCCAGCACCGCCAGATCGGCGCCGGGGAACGGCCCCACGGCGCGGCCGCAGGCGGCGCGCAGGCGCTGCACCACGTCGCGGCGGGCGGCGGCGACGGCCACGCCGGTGGTCGCCATCTGGTCTTCCAGGCCGGACAGCCAGCCCTCGTCCACGCGGCCATCGCGCAGCAGCCGCGCGCGTTCGCGGAGCGCGTGCTCGTAGCGGCTGAGCCGCCCGGCGTGCGCCGGGTCGAAGCCGAACACCAGACGGTCGAGGAAGCGGCGGCGCCCGCTGGAGCCTTCCAGGAACAGCCGGTCCATCTGCGGGGTCAGCCAGACGATGGCGACATGTTCGGCCAGCGCGGTCTGGCCCTTGGCCGGGTGGCCGTCCACGCGGACGACGCGGCGGTCGCGGTCGCCCGCTCCGGATCCGTTGGCCGCGACCTCGCGGCCGGTGCCGATCTCCACGGGGCCGGTCGGCGTCTCCAGAACGGCGGCAACCGCCCAGCCGGCGCCGGGCGGAGAGCCGATGCGCTCCACCTCCGACAGCTTGGCGCCGCGCAGGCCCCGGCCGGGGGCGAGGAAGCTGACGGCTTCCAAAAGGTTGGTCTTGCCGGCGCCGTTCGGGCCGATCAGCGCCACCGGGCGCCGGTCAGGCTCCAGCCGCGCGCTGTCGTAGCCGCGAAACCGCGTCAACGTCAGTCGCGTCACCGCCAGGGCTTCGGCGGCGTCCGGAGTGTGGGTCGTTCTGGCGTCGAGCAACTTGTCCGTTCCGGTTTGCAGGGGCGTCACCCCCGCACCCCACCAGGGGCCATGAGGCCCCTGGACCCCGTCCATCGGGCCGATCACACACGCATCGGCATCAGCACGTAGAGCGCGGCGGCGTCGGCGACGTCGCGGATGATGGTCGGCGAGGCCGCGTCCGCCATCGTGAAGCGGGCGCCCTCGCCCTCGATCTGCTGCGTGATGTCAAGCAGATAGCGAGAGTTGAAGCCGATTTCCAGGGGGCCTTCCTGGTAATTGACCTCCAGCTCCTCGGTGGCGCTGCCGGCTTCGGGGCTGGTGGCGGACAGGGTCAGCGTGCCGCGCGTCAGCGACAGCTTCACCGCCCGGCTCTTCTCGGTGGAGATGGTGGCGACGCGGTCCACGGCGGCGGCGAACAGCTTGGCGTCCACCTCCATCACCTTGTCGTTGCCGACCGGGATGACCCGCTCATAGTCCGGGAAGGTGCCGTCGATCAGTTTCGAGGTCACGACCACCGAATCGAAGGCGAAGCGGATCTTGTTGTCCGACAGCGACAGCTCGATGCGGTCGGCGGCCTCGTCGATCAGCTTGCGGATTTCCGTGACGGTCTTGCGCGGCACGATGACGCCGGGGATGTTCGCGGCGCCATCCGGCAGCGGCATCTCGACCCGCGCCAGACGGTGGCCGTCGGTCGCCACGGCGCGCAGCACCGGCAGTTCCGCCCCGCCGGTCTTGGCCTTGGCGGCGTGCAGGTAGATGCCGTTCAGGTAGTAGCGCGTCTCCTCGGTGGAGATGGCGAAGCGCGTGCGGTCGACCAGCGCGCGCAGGTCGTTGGCCGCCAGATCGAAGCGGTGGGCCAGATCGCCGCCGGACAGTTGCGGGAAATCCTCCACCGGCAGGCAGGACAGCTTGAACTGCGAGCGGCCGGCGCGCAGCGTCAGGATGGTGCCGTCGCCGCCGATGTCCAGCTCCACCTGGCTGCCGTCCGGCAGCTTGCGGACGATGTCGTACAGCGTGTGGGCCGGGGCGGTGGTGCCGCCGGCGCGGGCGACGGTGGCCGGCACCGTTTCGACGATTTCCAGGTCCATGTCGGTGGCGGCCAGCGACAGTTCGCCGTCGTTCGCCTTCAGCAGGACGTTGGACAGGATCGGAATGGTGTTCCTGCGCTCCACCACACTCTGCACGTGACCCAGGGACCGAAGGAGGGCGGCGCGTTCGATGATGATGTTCATGCTGATCGTCGTCTCGGCAGGTCGTTCTTGTGGAGCGATTCGTGTTGAGCGATTCGTGATCGTCGCCCGCCGGCCCGGCCGCTCGCGGCGACACGGAACGGGGTCGCATCATAGCACAACGTCGGTTGTGCCGTACCAAATTCGTGTTTTTGGGCGGGCGGCGACCCGTTTCACCCCGCCCGCGACTCGTAAAGCCTCAGGATGGCGACCAGATCAACGCTTTGCCAGTGGCGGGAACGGCCCAGTTCCTTGCGCACCGCGGCGATGAAATGGTCGATGACGAACTGCGCCTCCGGCGCGATCTCGTCCACCACGTCCAGGTGGTAATCGACGACTCGGTGCAGTCCCTGGCTGACCGGGCTGATCCACGGGCCGATGCTCTCGCCGATGGCGGCCAGCACGCGGTTGATGCGCACCAGATGGTCCATGCGGCGGGTCAGATCCTCGTCCTCGTCGATCTTGATGGCCTGAAGGAAGGCCGCGTGCCCGTTGTCCAGCATGCGGGTGCGCATCGCCTGAAGCTCCGGGCTGGCGTAGCCGACGCTGCCCAGCGTGGCGCCCCAGCGCCAGACGAAGTCCAGCAGCCAGATCAGGTCGTCGTGATCCGGGGCCGGGCCGTTGCGGGCGGTCGTGGCCGCCTGCGCGCGCTCCACCGCCAGCGGCATGACGATGGAGGTCAGCGCGCGGCTGACCTCGGCCAGCATCGGCCGGATGCGCGGGCCGATCAGCCGGTTCGACAGGAAGCCGGCGCCCGACAGCGCGGCCAGCGACTGTTCGAATCGGGTGACCGCCGTGTCCAGCAACTCCCGCACCGGGCGGTGCAGCGACAGCACATGCCCCTCCTGCACCGCCAGATCGCCGAACACGGCGCGGATCACCTGGACGATGGTGGTGCAGCAGGCGGAGAAATGGCCGAACAGAGCCTGATGCAGCGGGTGGTTGTCGCCGGGCATCGGCCCGCCGTATTCCCGCACGTAGCGCAGGATCACGTCGTAGCGGTGCTTGATGTTCAGGGCGACGAGCGGGGGCAGCCAGGCGACCGGCTCGTCCATGTCGCGCGCCGGACAGGCCTTGCGCACCTCGCGAACATAGCCGACCAGCATGGCCGCCTGTCCGTCCACCTCCGCCTGCCGCAACTCGCCGGCCGCCCCGATCTCGGCGATGTCCTGCCGCATCCGCTCGGCCAGCGGCAGCAGGGCGGCGTTGTCTTCCAGCACCGCCTGGACGAAGGCGAGGGAGCGCACGTCGATGGGCGCCTTCACGGTCAGGTGCGGCGTGCGCTGGCGCGCGTCCTTCAGCGCCTCCCGGTTGGCGAGGATCAGGAATTCCTCGGCGGCCCTGCGGTTGGTCTGGAGCAGGGCCAGGAAGCGCGCCGCCTCGCCGCGCATCGCCTCGCGCATGGCCATGGCCTCGGGACCGGTCAGCACCTGATCCAGGATCGCGTCCTGCGACAGGTCGTCCAGGCGGTTCTGCACCTCCATCGCCAGCGTCGGGAAGCCCAGCCGCGACAGCGCCTGCCAGATGCCGCCCATGTCCACCCGCTGGATCAGCCCCGGAATCGGCTCCCGCGCGCGGTAGAGGACATGATCGTCCACCAGGAAGGGTTCGAACAGGCTGGTGAACAGGCGGCGCGCCTTCATCGGACGCAGGCGGTTGAAATGCTCGACCAGCGCGTCGCGCAGATGGCGGGCGCGCTCGCCGTTGGGGACGCTGGTGTTGTCGATCTCGTCGATCACCGCGCGGATGGCGTGGCGCGGCACGCGGGCGACCAGATCGTCCATGTGGCGACGCAACTCGGCTATGGCCGCCGTTCCAGCCGCCCCACTTCTGCCGTCCTGCGTTGTGTCCTCCGGCCTGCGGGTCATGCGCCTCCCCAGCGCACCGGTTATCGGTCTGGATCACTATGGTTGCAATTCTGCCGAAAGTGACCGCGCATTTGGTCGCAGGTTGCGCGACGTGGGTTGTTTCGTTGCGTCAAATAGCCGCTTGGTGCAAGCGTCACCCCCTATTTACAGTGGTGGGCGGGGCAGGGGGCGGACGGAGGCGGGCGTGGGCGAGAAGGTCGATCTGGAATGGGGCGACGTCTGGGGTCTCGGCCATGGCGAACTCGACCAGGAGCACCACCACCTGTTCGACCTGTACAACGACATCCGCGCCTCGCTGGAGCGCGGGCAGGAGCCCGACGCCGACCTGCGCACCGTCTGCGAAGATCTGATTGGCTTCACCCGCGAGCATTTCCGCCGCGAGGAAGAACTGATGGAGACGGTCGATTACCCCGACCGCACCGCGCACCGGAAGCTGCACGAGTCCTTCATGAGTCAGGTGGACGACATCTGGACCTTCGTGCGCGAGGGCGACGACCCCGATGACTATCTCGGCCGCTTCCTGGTGCTGGGCTTCATCGGCAAATGGCTGAAGATGCACATCATGGTCGTGGACCAGAAGTTCGCCGGATTCCTGCGGATGCGGGGGGTGTCGGCGCGGGTGTAGGTCGGTGGGTGGAGTACAAATTTTCCACGGATTGCACGGATTTTTATTGGCTTGCTCAGCGCGCGCCTCACGGAAAAGGCACGGCATGGCCAAGCATCAAAGGAATCCGTGAAATCCGTGTTCAAATCCGTGCAATCCGTGAAGACCAAGTTGTCCCCGCCCCAGCCTACGCCGTCTCCGCCGCGAGCTGCGCGTCCAGCCCCGCCCGATAGTCCGGGTATTTCAGCACC
>JAEZID010000582.1 GCA_023416195.1 Pseudomonadota bacterium
CCGGCCAGCTTCCCATGGTGCAGGTGGCGACCGACCGGGTGATGTACCCGAAGGTCATCGGCGCGCTGTCCATGCGCGACAACATTCCGGTCACCGGCTACAGCCAGCACAATCAGTTCTTCGCCACTTTCGGCCGCTTCGGCGCGGCGACCGATTCGACCGGCGACCTGCTGGCCGAGGTGGTGGACCGCGCCGCCCGCCAGGGCGTGCACCACTTGGAACTGATGGTGTCCTTCAACGGCGACGCCGCCTCCACCATCGGCAAGGCCACCCCCTGGACCGACGACCGGACGGCCATGGCCGACCGGCTGCTGGCCGCCGGCCTCGCCGACCTCGTGCCAGGCGCCCGCCAGAAGATCGACGCCGCCGAGGCGCGGATGCGCGCGCTGCTCGGCTGCGGCACGCCGCAGGCCAGGCCGGGCTGCGCCGTGTCGGTGCGCTACCTCCAGCAGGTCACCCGCACCGCGCAGCGCGGGCCGGTCTACGCGCAGACGCTCTATTACGGCCTGCTCGCGAAGGCGGAGCCGCGCGTCGTCGGCCTCAACTTCGTGGCGCCGGAGGACAACCCGGTGGCGCTGGCCGACTACGACCTGCACATGGGTTTCCTGGACGAGCTGCACCGCCGCATGCCCGACGTGAACGTGGCCCTGCACGCGGGCGAACTGACGCTCGGCCTCGTCCCGCCGGAGCGGCTGCGCGACCACATCCGCAAGGCGGTGGAGGTCGGCCACGCCAAGCGCATCGGCCATGGCGTGGCGGTGATGTACGAGGACGACCCGCAGGGCCTGCTGCGCACCATGGCCGCGCGCAAGGTGGCGGTGGAGATCAACCTGACCAGCAACGACGTGATCCTGGGCGTCGCCGGCAACGACCATCCCTACCCGCTCTACCGCGCGGCCGGCGTGCCGACGGTGATCTCCACCGACGACGAGGGCGTCAGCCGCAGCGATCTGACCAACGAGCTTCAGCGCGCCGTGACGACCTACGGCCTGACCTACGCCGACCTGGTGGAACTGGCCCGCGCCAGCCTGGAGCACAGCTTCCTCCCCGGCGCCAGCCTGTGGCGCGACGGGCGCTACGGGCGCGCGGTGGACGCCTGCGCGGGGGCGGTGTCCGAGGCTCCGTCGGCGGACTGCGCGGCGTTCCTGGCCGGGAATGAGAAGGCCCGCGTGCAGTGGACGCTGGAGAAGTCTCTGGCGCGGTTCGAGAGGGAGGCGGGGGAGGGGCGGGTGTAGGAGCGCCCGCCGCCGGCCCCCTCCCTAACCCTCCCCCGCTTTCGCGGGAGAGGGGACTGCCGCAGAACGCCGACAAAGCTCCTGCCCCCTCCACCGCCAAAGGCGGGGGAGGGATGGGGAGGGGGTGACAGAACGTCACCCCGCCGTCAGGCCGCGCAACTGCCGGTTCGCCACGGCCAGCATGGACAGGTCCACATGCGGCTGGGTGCGCAGTTCGGACAGCAGCTGCTCGACCCGCTCCACCACCGGGCGGCGGAGGGCGATCCAGCCGTCCACCGGGGCTTCCGCCGGCAGTTCGTCGGTGGCCTCCAGCACGCGGACGGTCAGCGCGGTCTGGTGGGCGAACAGGTCGTCCACCAGGGCGGCGATCGCCTGCTTCTGCCAGTGGTTGTCCGCCTTGGCCGTCGCCGCCTTGTCGCGCAGCCACTCCAGCCCGAAGCGCCGGCCCAGCATGAAGTAGACCGCCGCCACCGCCGCCACGTCGCGCCCGGTGCGCCCGGCGATGCGGACGAGGTCGGGAGCCGCCGCCAGAACCGGCAGGGCCGCCACCCGGCGGGCGAGGTCGTCCGGCACGCCCTGCTCGACATAGGACGCCACGCGGGCCACCAGCCGCGCCGCCTCCTCCGCGTCGAGGACGTTGTCCAGCCCGCCCATCAACGCCTCGATGCCGGGACGGAAGGCTTCCGTCTCCTTGGCGATGTCCAGCGGCTGATGGCAGCTCGCCAGGAACCAGGCGGCGGCGCGCTCCGTCAGGCGGACCGTCTCCAGGAGCATCGCGGTCTGCAAGGCGGCCGGCACGGCGTTGTCGAGGCTTTCGATTCCCGTCCACAAGCCGCGCAGGCCGAAGGCGTCGCGCACGATGGCGTAGGCGCGGGTCACGTCGGCCGGACCCATGCCGGTCTTCTCCATCATCTCCTTGACGAAGGTCGGCCCGGTCCGGTTGACGAGGCTGTTGGTGATGCTGGTCGCGACGATCTCCCGCCGCAGCCGGTGCCGGGCGATGGCGTCGCCGTGGCTCTTGCGCAGCGGTTTGGGAAAGTAGCGGATCAGGTCGTCGGCCATGAACGGGTCGTCCGGCAGGTCGGACGCCAGCAGGTCGTCGTACAGCGTGATCTTGGCGTAGGCCAGCAGCACCGCCAGCTCCGGCCGGGTCAGCCCCTCCCGGTCGGCGAGGCGGGCGGACAGCTCCTCCTCGTCCGGCAGATACTCGATGGCGCGGTTCAGGCGCCCGGCCTTCTCCAGCGCGCGGATGAAGCGCGCCTGCGCCTCCAGCAGGTCGGGCCCCTGCGCGCGGGCGACGGTCAGCGCCTGGGTTTGCAGGTAGTTGTCGGAGAGCACCAGCCCCGCCACCTCGTCGGTCATGGCGGCCAGCAGCTGGTCGCGCTGCTTGACGGTCATGTCGCCGCGCGTGACCACGTCGTTCAGCAGGATCTTGATGTTCACCTCATGGTCGGAGGTGTCCACGCCCGCCGAATTGTCGATGGCGTCGGTGTTCAGCCGGACGCCGTGCCGCGCCGCCTCGACGCGGCCCCGTTGCGTCACGCCGAGGTTGGCGCCCTCGCCGACCACCTTGGCGCGGAGGTCGCGGCCGTCCACGCGCAGCGCGTCGTTGGCCTTGTCGCCGGCCTCCGCGTTGGTTTCCTCCGAGGATTTGATGTAGGTGCCGATGCCGCCGAACCACAGCAGGTCCACGTCGGCCTTCAGCAGGGTCTGCATCAGCTCCTGCGGGGTGACGTTGGTCTTGTCGATGCCGAAGCGGTCGCGGATTTCCGGCGTCAGCTCCAGCGACTTGGCCGCGCGGTCGTAGATCCGCCCGCCCTGGGACAGCAGCCCGGCGTCGTAGTCGGCCCAGGAGGAACGCGGCAGGTCGAACAGGCGCTTGCGCTCCTCCCAGCTCCGCGCCGCGTCGGGATCGGGGTCGAGGAAGATGTGCCGGTGGTCGAAGGCGGCGAGCAGCCGGATGTGCCGGGACAGCAGCATGCCGTTGCCGAACACGTCGCCCGACATGTCGCCGACGCCGACCGCGGTGAAATCCTGGCTCTGGATGTCGCGGCCCAGTTCGCGGAAGTGGCGCTTCACCGACTCCCACGCACCACGCGCGGTGATGCCCATCTTCTTGTGGTCGTAACCGGCCGAGCCGCCCGACGCGAAGGCGTCGCCCAGCCAGAAGCCGTAGTCGATGGAAACCGAGTTCGCGATGTCTGAGAAGGTCGCCGTGCCCTTGTCGGCGGCGACCACCAAATAGGGATCGTCGCCGTCGTGCCGCACCACTTCCTCCGGCGGCACCACGGCACCCTCGACGTCGAGGTTGTCGGTGATGTCCAGCAGGCCGCGCATCAGCGTCTTGTAGCACTCGATGCCCTCGGCCAGCTGCGCCTCGCGCCCCGCGCTGGCGGGCGGCGGGCGCTTGACGACGAAGCCGCCCTTGGAGCCCACGGGCACGATGACCGTGTTCTTGACCATCTGCGCCTTCATCAGGCCCAGGATCTCGGTGCGGAAGTCCTCGCGGCGGTCGGACCAGCGGATGCCGCCGCGCGCCACCTTGCCGCCGCGCAGGTGCACGCCCTCCATGCGCGGGCTGTAGACGAAGACCTCGACCATCGGCCGGGGCAGGGGCAGATCCTCGATGGAGCGGCTGTCGATCTTGAAGGAGATGTAGGGCTTCGGCTTGCCGTCCGGCCCGCTCTGATAGGCGTTGGTGCGCAGCGTGCAGCGGATCAGGTTCAGGAACCGCCGCAGGATGCGGTCCTCGTCCAGGTTCTTCACGCCGTCCAGCGCGCGCTCGATCTCCGCCACATGGCCGGGGTCGTTGTGGACGCGCCGCGCCGGGTCGAAGCGGGCGTGGAACAGCGCCATCAGCATGCGGGCGATGGTCGGGTATTCGGCCAGCGTGCTTTCCACCACGTCCTGCCCATAGGCGATGCGTGCCTGGCGCAGGTACTTGGCGTAGGCGCGCAGCACCGTCACCTCCCGCGCGGTCAGCCCGGCGCGCAGGACCAGCCGGTTGAAGCCGTCGTCCTCCATCCGGCCGTCCCAGACGGCGGCGAAGGCTTCCTGGAACTTCTCCTTCACCATGGCGCAGTCGATGGGCAGGCCGTTCTGGCTGCGCGCGGTGAAGTCGTGGATCCACACCGGCGCCGCGTGCCCGGCCACGGCGACCTCGAAGGGCGATTCGGTGATGACCTTCAGGTCCATGTGCTCCAGCATCGGCAGCACGTCGGACAGCGGGACCGGCCGCCCCTCGTGGTAGATCTTGACGTGAAGCTCGTGCTCCTCCGCCTCCAGCGGGCGGTAGAGGTTGATGCCGAGGCCGCCTTGCGCGATCGCCTTCTCGACGCGCTCGATGTCGTGGACGGCGCTTTCGGCGCTGAACAGCTCGCGGTAGGCGGTCGGGAATGCCTCGGCGTAGCGGCGCAGCAGGACGCCGCCCTCCTCCTCGCCGCGCGCCTCGACCAGCGCGTCGCGCAAATGGTCCTCCCAGCCGCGGGCCGCCTGGACCAGCCGCGCTTCCACGTCGTTGACGTCCACGGCGGGGACGTGGCCGGGCTCGGTCCGGATGATGAAGTGCAGCCGCGCCAGCACGCTTTCCGTCAGCTGCGTGGTGAAGGCGGCGCAGGTGCCGTTGAAGGCGGTTTCCAGGATCGACTGGATGCGCCGCCGCAGGTCGGTGTCGTAGCGGTCGCGCGGCACGTAGACGAGGCAGGAGGCGAACCGTTCGAATGGGTCCCGGCGCACGAACAGGGCGAGGCGCTGACGCTCCTGAAGATGCAGGATGCCGACGGCGATCTCGAACAGCTCCGGCACCTGGATCTGGAACAGCTCGTCGCGCGGGTAGGTCTCCAGGATGTGCAGCAGCGCCTTGCCGTCGTGCCCCTGCGGGTCGAAGCCGGCGAGAGCCATCACCTCGGCGACCTTGCGGCGCAGGAACGGGATCTCGCGCGGGCTGCGGTTGTAGGCGACGGAGGTGAACAGGCCGGCGACCAGCCGTTCGCCGACGATCCGCCCCTCGGCGTCGAAGCGCTTGATGAGGATGGCGTCCATCGGCACCGAGCGGTGCACGGGGGAGCGGCGGTTGCTCTTGGTCACCATCAGGACGCGCGGGTTGCGCAGGAAGTCGCGCACGTCCGGCGGCAGGGTGGCGTAGTTGCGCAGCCCGTCGAACACCGTGACCGAATCGTCGCGCAGGATGCCCAGCCCGCTGTCCGGCACCAGCGACAGCGACGGCTCCGTCCCGTCGTCGCCGCCTTCGAAGCGGTATTCGCGGTATCCCAGGAAGGTGAAATGGTCGTCGTCCACCCAGGACAGAAAGGCCTTGGCCTCGTCCACCTCGTCGGACGGCACGGTGGCGCGGGCGGCGTCGGCGTCTTCGACCGCGTCGCGCACCTGGGCGCGCATGACGCGCCAGTCGGCGACGGCGGCGCGCACGTCGGCCAGCACGCGCTCCAGCCCCTCGCGGGCCTGCTCCAGCGCGGCGGCGTCGGTGACCGCGCCGACCTCCACATGCATGAAGGATTCCGGCGTGGCGTCGGTGGGGGCGGCGGCGGACTCGTACAGCTCGGCCAGCTGGCCGGCGCCGTCGCGCTTCACCCGCACCACGGGGTGGATGACGAGGTGCACGGTCAGGCCCTGGCGGTTCAGCTCCGCCGTCACGGAATCCACGAGGAAGGGCATGTCGTCGTTGACGATCTCCACCACCGTGCGGTGGGACTGCCAGCCGTGCTCCTCAATGCGGGGGTTGTAGACGCGGACCTTGGCCCGCTCCGGCGCCTCGCGCTGCTGGCCCCACTGCCACATGGCCAGCGCGGCGCCGTACAGCTGTTCCGCCGGGGCCTGGATGATGTCGTCGGGCGGCACGTTGTCGTAGAACTGCCGCACGAAGCGTTCCGCCGGGGCGGCGCGGGTGCGGCCCAGCCGCTCGCGCACCTGCCGCACGACCTCCTCGGTCAACTCGTCCTTGAGCTGTTCGGCCCTGAGAGCCATCGCCCTATTCCTTCCCTTTATACGAAGACCTTGGATCTTCTTGTTCTGGGAAGAGGGTAACCGATCCAGGCGCGCAGGCAACAGGCGGTGGGGCATGTCCGTACTTCCACGGAACTATGCCCTTAGGACAGGTTGTTGGAACATGCGTTTATAGCCGAATGTTGCGAAAGCCAGCTATTCTTCGCCGCATTTGAGAGGTTCTCGGGATGGACGCCACCATCGCGCTCCTCGCCGTGGCCGCCCTGGTCCTGGGGTCGGGGGCCTTGGGGTGGTTCCTGCACGGGCGCCGGCAGGCATCCGCACCCGCAGCCTCCACGGCCGAACTCACGGTGCCGGAGCCGGAACCGGCCGTTCATGCCGTCCCCATCCGCGACGACGGGCCGGAGGCGGTGACCAGGGCGATCCTCGGCGCCACGGTGGACGGCATCATCATCATGGACTCCGCCGGCATCGTCCGCTCCTTCAACGCGGCGGCCGAGCGCATCTTCGGCTACGCGGCGGCGGAGGTGATCGGCCGCAACGTCAACATGCTGATGCCGGAGCCCTACCGCTCGGCCCACGACGGCTACCTGCGCCATTATCTGGCGACCGACGAGGCGCGCATCATCGGCAAGGGCCGCGAGGTGAAGGGGCTGCGCAAGGACGGCCACGTCTTCCCCCTGGATCTCGCGGTCGGCGAGGCGTTGGTGGACGGCGAGCGGGTCTTTACCGGGATCGTCCGCGACATCTCCGTCCGCAAGGAGACGGAGGAGCGCCTGCGCCACAGCGAGGCGAAGAACCGCGCCATTCTGGAGGCGGCGGTGGACGGCATCATCACCATCGACGAGCAGGGCCGCATCGAAAGCTTCAACCGCGCCGCCGAACGCATCTTCGGCTACACGGCGGCGGAGGTGTTGGGCCGCAACGTCAGCATGCTGATGCCGCCGCCCTACCGGCAGGCGCACGACGACTACCTGAAGAATTACCTGACGACCGGGCAGCCCCGGATCATCGGCGCCGGGCGCGAGGTGCAGGGGCGCCGCAAGGACGGGCGGACCTTCCCCATGGAGCTGGCGGTGGGGGAGGGGTTCCTGGCCGGGCGGCGCATCTTCGCCGGCACCGTCCGCGACATCACCGAGCGCAAGCAGGCCGAAGCCGACCTGCGCACCGCCAAGGACGATGCGGAGCGCGCCAACATCGCCAAGACCAAGTTCCTGGCGGCGGCCAGCCACGACCTGCGCCAGCCGGTGCAGTCCCTGGTCTTCTTCACGTCGGCGCTGTCCGCGCAACTGCCGGAGGGCACGGCCCGCACGGTGGTGCGCGACATGGAACTGGCCGTCGACGCGCTGAAGATGCTGCTGGACAGCCTGCTGGACGTGTCGAAACTCGACGCCGGGGTGGTCACGGTGCGGCCGATGATCTTCGGCATCGACAGCATCCTGGCGACGACGCGGGTCAACTTCACGGCGCTGGCGGCGGCCAAGGGGGTCGAACTGCGCGTCCTGCCCAGCAACGCCATGGTGCGCACCGATCCGGCGCTGTTCGGGCGCATGGTCCAGAACCTCGTGGACAACGCCGTGCGCTACACCGACCGCGGGCGCATCCTGGTCGGCTGCCGGCGGCGCGGCGACGTCCTGCGGCTGGAGGTGTGGGACACCGGCCTGGGCATTCCGGCCGGCCAGACCGAGGAAATCTTCGAGGAATTCACCCAGATCAGCAACCCGGAGCGCGACCGGGAGAAGGGGCTTGGCCTCGGCCTTGCCATCGTGAAACGGCTGAGCCGCCTGCTCGGCCATCCCGTGGGGGTGCGGTCGGCGCCGGGGCGCGGGTCGGTGTTCTGGGTCGAGGCGCCGTTCCAGCCCTCCGCGCGCCCGCGCCCGCCGGCGCGGCGGGCCGAACTGCCGACGGGCGAGAGGGGAAGCCGCATGATCGTGCTGATCGACGACGAGCCGGTGGTGCTCTCGTCGCTGCGGGTCGTGCTCCAGGGCTGGGGGTACGAGGTTCTCGCCGCCGAATCGGCGGCGGAGGCGGTGCGCCTGCTCGCCTCCCGCGAACAGCCGCCCAACATGATCCTGGCTGACTACCGCCTGCGCGAGGGGCGCACCGGCACCGAGGCGATCCGGGAACTGTGCGACCTGTACCACCACGCCATCCCCAGCATCATCATCACCGGCGACACCGCCCCCGAACGCATCCGCGAGGCGGAGGCCAGCGGCATCAGCGTCCTGCACAAGCCCGTGACGCCGCCGGTGCTGCTGAGCGCCCTGACGCAAACCATCGGCAGCGCATGAGCTTGGGGCATGATCCTGGGGCATGAGCCTGGGGGCCGCGAAAAGCGCTTCACGACCGAATCGATGAAGGGTGAATTCGTGGAGAAGGCCGGCCTTGCCGGCCTGCGGCGCGGCGTCGGCACGCTCAGCCTTATCGGACCAGACGGCCGGTTGCGCTCCGGAGCGGATTGAAATCCGCGCCGCCCGCCGGCAAACACCTTTCCCTTTCCGGGAACACAGCCTTTACGGCGCGAACAGCATGGCATTTTATCGCATTTTTCTGAAGTAGTTTCCATAATGCGTTTTCAGGTTGTGGTAAGCACATTACCGTGTCTTAAAAATCGTGTTACCCTCCGCCCATCATTAATCGCTGTTGCGGCCTGCCGCATTGCAGGGTTGTTTCGGCAGCAAACGGCGGAGTGGACAATGAATGCAAAAAAACTCCTCTGCACTCTCCTGACGTCCTGTGCGTTTCTGCTGGGGGCTCCCGCGGCCCAGGCGGCCTATCCTGAGAAGCCGATCACCATGGTCGTCGCCTATGGCGCCGGCGGATCGACCGACGTGACGGCGCGCATGCTGGCTCCCTACATCGAAAAGTATCTCGGCGGCGGTGCGCGCATCGTGGTGACGAACCGTGGCGGCGCCGGCGGCGAGATCGGCTTCGCGGCCATCGCCGACGCCGCGCCGGACGGCTACACCATCGGCTTCATCAACACGCCCAACGTCATCACGATCCCGATTGAGCGCCAGGCCCGCTTCTCGCTCGACCGCCTCGACGCGCTGGTCAACATCGTGGACGATCCGGGCGTCATGAGCGTCCACGCGGACAGCCCCTACAAGACGCTGGCCGATCTGGTGGAGCAGGCGAAGGCGAACCCGAACACCATCACGGTCGGTTCGACCGGCGTGGGCTCGGACGACCATCTGGGCATGCTGCTGCTGCAAAAGCAGGCCGGAGCGCGTTTCACCCACGTCCCGTTCCCCGGCAGCGCGGAGAACTACCGCTCCATGCTCGGCCGTCACACCCAGGTCTGCGGCCAGAACCTCGGCGAGGGGCTGCGCGGCAAGGCCGGCGGCGATGCCATCCGCATCCTCGGCGTGATGAGCAACGACCGCTGGAGCATGGCGCCGGACCTGCCCACCTTCAAGGAACTGGGCTACGACATCACCATGGTGTCGATGCGCGGCATCGGCGCGCCGAAGGGTCTGCCGGCGGACATCCGCGCCAAGCTGATCGACGCCGTCACCCAGGCCGCCAACGATCCGGAATTCCAGAGCAAGGCGAAGGACACCTTCCAGCCGCTGCGCATCCTGGGTCCGGACGCCTTCGCCGCCGAGTTGAAGCAGCTCGACGCCGACTTCCGCGTCCTGTGGCGCGACTTCCCCTGGCTGAAGTGAGCGTCACCGCGTCAAGCAAAAAGCCCCTCTCCCGTGGGAGAGGGGCTTTTTCATGGAAGCGCGGGGGCTTCGTCACGCCGCCGTGATGCGGGTGATGAAGGCCTCGATCTCGTTGTCGAGCTTGTCAAAGCTGCGCGACAGCTCCTCGGTGGTGTTTTGCACCGATCCGGCGGATTGGCCGGTGGTCTCCACCGCCTGTTGCACCAGCCTCATTTCCCGCGACACGGCCACCGTGCCGGTGGCGGCGCGTCGATGAGACCGACGACCTCCTCGGCTCCTGCCGCTCAACCCGTCGCGGCGATGAAGGCGACCGGGATCGGTGTGGGGGCGGGCGTCGCGATTCGGCCATCGAACGCCGTCGGTTCGAAACCCGGCGCCGGAAGCGGAAGAAGGGCATTCCCGCGCCGCAATCCCCGCGTTTCGTGCGGGACGACGCCGGCTGCTCGCATCACACGCGTTTCAGCGTCCGCTTCAGGGCGACGATCTCCCGTTCGGGCCCCCCGCAAACCTCCAGCAGGGTCTTGCGGGGCTCGATCTGCGGGGGCCGCTGGCGTTCGCGCTCCAGCCGCTTCAGGCTGGCCTCCAGCGTCTCGTCGGCGATCTCCAGCGGCACCACGACCACGCCGTGCTCATCGCCCAGGATGATGTCGCCCGGATTGACCGGCACGTTGCCGACCGAAGCGGCCACGTCCATCCGGCCGCCGACATTCTTGTGCGGGCCGCGCGGGACCGCGCCCCTGGCGAAGACCGGGACGCCCAGGCCGCGAATCTCGCGCAGGTCGCGGACCGCGCCGTCGATGACCAGCCCGCCCAGCGCACGGCGCTTGCAGCCGCGCACCACCCATTCGCCGGCCAGCGCCACGTCATCCAGCCCGCCGCCGGCCACGACCACGACGTCGCCGGGTTCGGCCAGGCTCACCGCGTGATGGACTGTGCTGTTGTCGCCGGGCAGCGGCACTACGGTCCGCGCCTGTCCGCAGAGGCGCATGCCGGGAACCATCGGCTTGATGCTCGCGCTCATGCTCTGGCAGCGATCCATCGCGTCGAAGGCGACGCTGCTGGGCACCGCGCGCCATTTCTCCAGGGCGTCGCCGGTCAGACGTGGGTAATCGACGATGTAGCGTTGCATGGCCATGGGTGTGTGACCTCTTGCCGTCAAGGGGGCTGCACGACGCGCGACCGGCGGCACCGGCGACGATCAAGGAAACCTGGACGGGGGTGCCGGGCGCGCCTCCAAGGCCGCGCACCCATTGTTCCGGACATTTTCCGGCACAGCCCATCCATCGGACGGGATCGCCCATGGGGCGCAACTTATGACTGAAAATTTAACATTTGTTCCTTATTTGAAGCATAACCGAATATGCGAACATGCGCAAGTAGGTTGCCGAACCGCAATTTCACACACGCCGATTTGTCACCATGTTGCGCGCGTGTCGGGGCTGTCATCGGGCCGTGTTTGGAAGCGCTGGGGGTGCGCTGCCGATTTTGCTGCTCGACCCGGCGCTACGCGGGTGACGTGACGGCGCGATACGGCGGCGCGCTGCATGGGAATGAGTTGCAGGGGGGATGAGCTGCATGGGTATGACATGCGAAGGGCCGGTGCCCTGTTCAGGCCCGGCCCTTTGATCTTCGCATCTGTGTCTTCCCCGGAGGGAAGATGGAGCGGGCGAAGGGATTCGAACCCTCGACCCCAACCTTGGCAAGGTTGTGCTCTACCCCTGAGCTACGCCCGCGCTCCGTGTCGTCGTTCGGTCCGTTCCCGGTGTTTCGTACCGTGATCGGTGCCGTCCGGCGGCGTGCGGCGGACTATACTCATCGCCGGACGCAATGCAAGCGCGATGTTTCATTTTTTCGGGCGGCTGGACGAAATTTCCGCCGCCCTTTAAAAACGCCTGCATGGACAACGCGTCGATCCCAGAGGGCACGGCCCAGCCGCCGCCGCCGCCGCCACTGCCGACCAGCCCGGAGCAGCTCCTGGAGCATCTCTCGGCGCTCGGCATCCAGACGGTCACCCACAGCCATCCGCCGCTGCACACGGTGGAGGAGAGCAAGGCGCTGCGCGGCGCGCTGCCCGGCGGCCATTGCAAGAACCTGTTCCTGAAGGACAAGAAGGAGCAGCACTGGCTGGTCGTGGCCCTGGAGGACGCGACGGTCGAGCTGAACCGCTTCGACAAGGTGATCGGTTCGGCCCGCCTGTCCTTCGCCTCGGCCGACCGGCTGTGGCGGCATCTCGGCGTGCGGCCGGGGTCGGTGACGCCCTTCGCCCTCGTCAACGACCGGGAGCATCGGGTGAAGGTCGTGCTGCAAAAGGCGATGCTGGAGCATGACCCGCTGAACTATCACCCGCTGCTGAACGACCGCACCACCGCCATCCGGCCGGACGATCTGCTGCGTTTCATCCGCGCCTGCGGGCATGAACCGATGATCGTGGCCTTCGGCGGGGACTCTTGATCCAGCGGGCGCTTGCTTAGCGCGCGCCTTGCGCTCATCTATCACGCAAGATCGCAAAGGGATTCGTGAAAGCCATGTTCTCAACTCCGCCCGCCAAGCCGCCCGCCGGTTCCCTCACCGGTTTCGGTGCCGCCTCCTCCGCCCCCGCCGCCGGCGACCTCATCAAGGACAGCAGCGACCGCGCCTTCATGGCCGACGTGATCGAGGCGTCGCGCGATGTCCCGGTCATCGTCGATTTCTGGGCGCCCTGGTGCGGCCCCTGCAAGCAGCTGGGCCCGATCCTGGAAAAGGCGGTGCTGGCGGCCAAGGGCAAGGTGAAGCTGGTCAAGATCGACACCGACAAGGACCCGATGATCGCCGGCCAGCTGCGGGTGCAGTCGATCCCGGCGGTCTACGCCTTCTTCCAGGGGCGCCCGGTGGACGGCTTCATGGGCGCCCTGCCGGAGTCGCAGGTGAAGGCCTTCATCGAGAAGCTGGTGAAGCTGGCCGGCGCGGCCGGCGGCGGCGAGGGCGACATCCTCGCGGAGGTGCTGGCCCAGGCCAAGGAGGCGCTGGAGGCCGGCGACATCCAGACCGCCTCGGAGATCTACGGAGAGGTGCTGGCCGCCGATCCGGAGAACGTGAACCCGGTGGCCTACGCCGGGC
>JAEZID010000032.1 GCA_023416195.1 Pseudomonadota bacterium
GTCCAGCCCCTACGATCAGCACGGTTTTGTTGTCTTCTGGGAGCGTCATCTTTTTGCACTCGCTGTGCTTGCCTCCGTTAAAACGTATGCAGTATACGTTTTGTGCGAGTCAACAGCGTTATGTCCACAAAGCAATTGGGGCGTCTGCGGCCATGGCGGTCCCGGAGGTTCCTTCGCCTCCGGCATCGTCGCCGGGGGCTTGATGCCGAAACGGCATCAACTCTTCGCCAAACGGCAATGGCCAAAAGCGATGCCGGCCGATGAAGATCACGCAAACGGTTGGCTCGACCAACATCGACGGTTCCACAACATACCGGGAGAGGAGCGCTCCACCATGAGCAACGCATCCACCAACGCCTTCACCGAAAGCGTCGTCGCCGCCATGTCGCCCGACATGGACCCGCGCGCCCGTCTGGTCATGGCGTCGCTGATCCGGCACATCCACGACTTCGCCCGCGAGGTCAACCTGACCACCGAGGAGTGGCTGGCCGGGCTGGACCTGCTGATCCGCGCCGGCAAGATGTCGGACGACAAGCGCAACGAGATGATCCTGCTGAGCGACATCATCGGGCTGGAGAGCCTGGTCGACACGCTGGACCATCAGGCCGAGGGCGGCGCCACGGAATCCGCCGTGCTCGGGCCGTTCTACCGCGAGGGCGCGCCGATCCTCCCCAACGGCGCGAGCATCGTGCAGGGCGGCGAGACCGGCCCGATGGCCCTGGTCCAGGGCTGCGTCACCGGCCCCGACGGGCGTCCGCTGGCCGGCGCCGTCGTGGACGTCTGGGAAACCTCGCCGAACGGCCTGTACGAGCAGCAGGACCCGGACCAGCCGGACATGAACCTGCGCGGCCGCTTCCAGACCGACGCCGAGGGCCGCTATGCCTTCCGCTGCGTGCGCCCGGTCAGCTACCCGATCCCCTTCGACGGCCCGGCCGGCGACCTGCTGCAGCTGATGGGCCGCCATCCGTACCGGCCGGCGCACATCCATTTCATCGTGAAGGCGCCGGGCTGCCGCACGCTGGTCACGCAGATCTTCGACCGTCAGGACCGCTACTGCGCCGACGACGCGGTGTTCGCGGTGAAGGACTCGCTGAAGGTCGATTTCGTGCCGGCCCCGGCCGGTTCGGACGCCGACTTCCTGGTCGAGTACGACATCCAGCTCGCCGCCGAAGCGGCGGAGCTGCGCGCGGTCGCCTGACCCCGAGCGGGCGCGGGGCGGGTTCCGCCCGTCCCGCGCTCCACCCCGCCCACTTTATGAACTGCCATGCTTGAGACGATGAACACACACCAGGCCGGCGCCTCCGGGGCCAGCGGGCTCGACATCATCGAGATCCGCAGCCAGATCATCGACATCCCGACCGTGCGCCAGCACAAGCTGTCCTCGCTGTCGACCACGCAGCAGAACTACGTGCTGGTCCGCGTGCGGACGAGCAACGGCGTCGAGGGCATCGGCGAGGCCGCGACGCTGGGCGGGCCGCGCTGGAGCGAGGAAAGCGTCGAGAGCATCAAGGCGACCGTCGACTGCTATCTGGCCCCCGCCATCCTGGGCGAGCGCGCCGACCGGTTCGAGCATGTGGGCGCCCTGATGGACCGCGCGGCCAAGCGCAACACCGCGGCGAAGTCCGCCGTGGAAAGCGCGCTGTTCGATGCGGTGGGCAAGACGCTGGGCGTGCCGGCCAGCACGCTGCTCGGCGGCGCGGTGCGGGACCGCATGCGGGTGTTCTGGACGCTCGCCTCCGGCGACGTCGGGCAGGAGATCGAGGAGGCCGAGCAGAAGCTCGCCCAGCGCAAGCACAACGCCTTCAAGGTGAAGATCGGCGCGCAGGAGCCGGACGCCGACATGCGCCGGATGGAGCGCCTGTCGGCGGCGCTCGACGGCCGCGCCACGCTCATCGTCGACGCCAACCAGGCGTGGGACGAGACCACCGCCGTGCGCTGCCTGGACCGGCTGCACGCCGCCGGCGTCACGCTGGTGGAACAGCCCCTGCCGGCCTGGAACGTGGCGGGCATGGCCCGCGTGCGCAGCCGTGGCCGGGTGCCGCTGATGGCCGACGAGGCGATCTTCTCCGAGCATGACGCGCTGGCCGTGGGCGCCGCCGGGGCCGCCGACGCGGTGTCCCTGAAGCTGGTCAAGCATGGCGGTCTGCTCGGGACCAAGCGCGTCGCGGCGGTGGCCGAAGCGGCGGGGATCGGGCTATACGGCGGCTGCCTGCTGGAAAGCTCGGTCGGCGCCGCCGCCCATCTCCAGGTCTTCGCGACGCTGCGCACGCTGGATTGGCATTGCGAGCATTTCGGCCCGCAGATCCTGCGTGACGACCTTGTGGCGGAACCCATCGCCTACGACAATTTCGAAGTCCTGCTGCCGCCGGGCCCCGGCCTCGGCGTCGTGCTCGACGAGGACAAGGTGCGGCACTACGCGCGCGAAGCCTGAGGCTTGGGAGGATCGGAGGCATGAGCGATCGGGACGGCCCGGCCCCCGGCGGCGTGCACGGCATGGACGCCCGCCGCCTGCGCTACTTCACCGCCGTGGCGGAGGAGCTGCATTTCGGCCGCGCCGCCGAGCGGCTGAACGTGGCGCAGGCGGCGCTCAGCCGCCAGATCGCCCACCTCGAAGGCGCGCTCGGCTGCATCCTCTTCGACCGCACGCGCAACCAGATCAAGCTGACGGCGGCGGGGGAAGCCCTGCTGCCCCGCGCGCGGGACATCCTGCTCCGCTTCGAGGAGGCGGCGCGGGTGACCCGGCGGGCGGCGGAGGGCAGCGTCGGCGTGCTGGAGATCGGCTTCGTCGGGTCGGCGACCTATTCGATCCTGCCGGAGATCCTGAAATGCTACCGGGCCGGGCACCCGCGCGTCGATCTGCTGCTCTACGCGATGAACACCAGCGAGTTGCGCCAGGCGCTGGTCGAGCGCCGCATCCAGGCGGCCTTCGCGCGGCCGGGCATCGACGACCCGGAAATCGTCAACGAAGTCATCCATCGTGAGCCGCTGATCGTCGCGCTGCCCGACGACGACCCGCTGGCGGCGGAATCCAGCCTGCCGCTGGAGGCGCTCGCGGCCCGTCCCTTCGTGCTCTACCCCAGGCACCCCCGGCCGAGCTTCGCCGACCGGGTGCTGGCGATCTGCCGCGAGCACGGCTTCTCCCCCCCGGTGACGCAGGAGGTCATGGACATCCAGACCGCGCTGGGGCTGATCGCCGTCGGGGTGGGGGTGTCGCTCCTGCCCGCCTCCATGGAGCGCTCGCACCGCCATGGCGTCGCCTACCGGCCGCTGCGGCCGCCGGCGCCCACCACCGAACTGTCGCTGAGCTACCGCCGCGAC
>JAEZID010000275.1 GCA_023416195.1 Pseudomonadota bacterium
GCCGGCGTCGAGCAAGCGGCCGAACGCGCGCTGGTTGCCGGGGTTCTCGTAGATGTCCGGGATCCGCAGCTTGGGCTTCCACAGGAAGGCGTGGTCGGCGCCCTTGAAGATCTGCCGTTGCTCGGCAATGGAGTGGACTACCGTCTCCAGCGATGAGCCACGGTAGGCGTTGCCAAAGGTCACGGCCTCGATATCGGTGACGACCTGCTGGATGCCGCGGCGGATCGAGCGGAAGTTCTTCACCCGCTCCTCCCAGAGGAACCAAGACCGATAGGTGGCGCCGGAATCGTCCCGCCAACGCTGGATCAAGGTTCTCAAGGGTTGGGACACCATACGCTCCTTGGTCTGGACTCCCCGTGGAGGTTAGGGCACTCGCCCCCGCACCTGCAGCCGTCGCGGGATTATGGTGCCGCGACATCCTGCATGTTCAGGCATGAAACACAGGTCGCGCGTCGAGAATTGAGAGAACACCAAGCGATGCGCCGAACCTGGGCAAGGGAGTCAGGCGCCCCGATTGCCGGGGAGAAGGACACATGGAGCAGATCTGGATCGCCTTGATGGCGGCAATGTTGGCGGTCGGAACCACGGTCGCAGTTTCACCAGCGCCGGCTCAGCAATCCCAAGGCATGCAATCGATGCAGCAAGGCATCCGGGCTGTGGCTTTGCGACCAAAGGAAAGAAGGGGCGGCGCAGCGCCCCTTCCGCAGTCCAGGAAGAAACCGGTCAGATTCCCTTCGGATACTCGATGCTCTTGAAGCTCATGCCCTCCGCGCCGGGCACGTGGCCGATCCGCCGGATGTTAGCCCAGACGTTCTTGTAGTTCGGGATCATCAGCTCATTGGTCCCTTTGCTGATGACGTTACCGACTTGCCCGGTCGGCGCGATGAACAGCATGAAGGCCTGTCCGGGCTTCGCCGTCGGGGTCGGGTAGACCATCGCCTGGGTCGAGCCGACGTCATTGTAGACTTCGATGAGGTCGCCGGCTTTAAGCCCCAGCTTCTCCATGTCGCCGGGATTCATCTCGATCGGCGCAACCGGATTGCGCTCGCGGACGAAGGGCGAGTGCACGTCGTAGAAGGCGTTTTGCCAGATCAGGTTGTTGCGCCCGTTGTTGATCAGGAACGCGTACTTCTCCTTCTGTTGCTCACGGCCGCCGACCTGGAGGCCGCGCCACTCCGCCTTCATGAACTTGGCGCGCCCGTCGTCGGTCTTGAACCTGCCGTCGGCGTAGAGCCGCTTGGTGCCGACCAGCTTGCCGTTCTCGAAGCCGACCACCGGCTCCTGCACGCCGTTCGTGCCCATGGAGCGCAGGCGCTCGTAGGTCACGAACCGGCCGCCGTCGGCGTGCTGGTTGTAACCGTCCATGAAGGCGTCTTCCTCGGTTTTCCAGTCGAACTTGTCCTTGAATCTGGCGGCATAGGCTTCGTTGCCCACGCGGCGGAACGAGGCCTCCAGCGCATTGCCCAGCCGGGCGGCGATCAGGGCGTCGGGCAGCGCCACGCCCGGCGGGTCCATGTAACGCTCGGTCAGCCGCAGCCGCCGCTCGCCGTTCATTGAGGTTAGGTTCATCTCGCCCGCCGTGGCCGCCGGCAGCCAGACGTGCGCCGCCTCGCCCATCTGGGTCGGCAGGATGTCCACCACCACACTGAACAGGCCGCCGCGCTTGATCGCTCCGACGATCTGCTCCAACTGGGCCTCGCGGTCGCCGTAGGGCACGCTGTCCATCGCCTCCTTCACCATGTTGGTGCGGCGGCGGTAGACACGGCGGAACTCCTCGGCGTTGAGCGTGGATTTGAAGTGATCGGTCGCCCAGATGTGGTGGACGCCGCCCTGCCCGCCGATCAGAAGCTGATCGACATAGGCCGCCGGCCGTCCGACGTGGGCGTCGGACGGGCGCACGTAGCCCTCTTGGTGCCCACCGAGACGCACGCAGCCCGTACCCTCGCGCCCGATGTTCCAGGTGGCCAGCGCCAGATTCACCATCGCCGTGTTGGTGCGGTAGTTGTCATTGCCCCAGATCAGGCCCTTCTCGTAGGCCAGCATCGTGCGGCGCGGCTTACCGGGAGCCTTCGGCTCGGCGATCCACTGCGCCGCCTTGCGGATGTCGTCGGGCTTCAGGCCAGTGATGGCGGCCGCCGCCTCGACGGAGACCGTGTTGACCTTCACGGCGTCGTCGAAGCCGCTGGTGTGCCCGGCGATGAAGTCCTTGGCGTGCCAGCCCTTGGCCACGATCTCGGTCAGCAGGGCGTTCAGCAGCACCAGATCGGTGCCGGGGTTGATGGCGAGGTGCAGGACGTTGTCCTTGCCCGCGGCCACTTCGCAGGCGTTCACCGACACGGTGCGGCGCGGGTCGACGATGATGACCTTCGCGGCGGCGCGCGGTTCGGAGGCCAAGCCCCGCTTCTTCTTGTCCAGCGTCTCGCCGCGCAGGTTGGGCACCCAGTGGGCCAGGAAATAGTTGGTCTGGTTCTCCAGCGGGTTGGCGCCGACGACGAAGATGGTGTCGGCCAGTTCCGCGTCCTCGTAGCTGTTGTTCAGCTCACCCACGCCCATGTCGCGGCTGGCGTGAACCTCGGAGTTGTAGGCCGGCCGGTTGTGAATGCGGATGTTCTTGATCTTCAGCGCGTCGAAGTAGAGCTTGCCGGTGCCCCAGGTGTTCTCGTAGCCGCCGGCGGCACCACCGTGGTCGAAGGCGGAGACGATGACGCCGTCCTCGCCCATCTCCTCGATCACGCGCCGCGTGACGTCGGCGACCAGCGACAGGGAATCGTCCCAGGAGGTCGGCATCATCTGCGAGTAGCGCCATACCATCGGCTGTGCGAGGCGCGCCGTCATGGTGCCGCGCTGGCCCGAGAAGCGCGTCTCGCCCATGCGCCCGCCGCGCACGGAGTTCAGGCCGGCGTTCACCTCGCACTCCTTGTCCGGCTTGATGACGAGGTGAACGAGCTTTCCGTCCTGCTGGACGACGTTGTACATGGCCGTGTTGTACCAGGCGGGGCTCTCAGCGCCCTGCTGCTGGGTCAGGTCTTCGCCGAATGCGTTCTGGTCCGGCCTCACGCCGCCTTCGCGGTCGATGGGCCACGAGATCGCCTTGTAGCCGCAGCCGACGATGCAGAAGTCGCAGGTGACGTTCTGCACCCTGGCGTCCCTGGGCGGGATGGGAAGCTGATCGGTACCGCTCTTGTAGGTCATGGTCCCTGTCCTCCCCGTCAGCCCTGAAGCACGTTGCGCGTGCGGCCGTAAATCAGCTCGTCGATGCCGACGGCGCTGATCTCGCCCTTGCCGTCTACGGCGAGGCGGAACATCGCCAAATTCTGCGTGGCGTGCCCCCAGACCTGCTGGCCCTCCTTCTCGGTGTCGAAGCGCGAGAAATGGCCGGGGCAGTTCAGCGTCTTGTCCGCGGCGTCGTAGGCCAGCGGATAGCCCTTGTGCGGACACAGCGTGGAGTAGGCGACGACGTCGCCGTCCGGGCCGGCGCCCCCTTCGACCCGCGTGCCGAGCTTAATCAGCACGCCGGGCGAACCAGCGTCCGGGTATGCGATCTGCACTGGCTCATTGACCTTGAGGTCCTTGATGTTGGCGAGCCGGTTGGCCGGGTAGGAGACGCGGGCGGCGGGCACCGCCGCGCCGGCCGGATCGGTTGGAACCACGCTGGCCGCCGCGGCCCCGGCGGCGGCGACCGCGCCACCGCGCAGAAATTGGCGGCGGCCCAATTCGACGAGCTTCTGACATCCCGCCATGGGGTGTCCTCCCTTGGTTGCAAGCGGCTGCCACCAAGGCAATTTCAAGGCCAGTCGATGGAAATCCCGGCCTTTCGGCCCACAACCCGCCGCGCGCCGGCCCCGGATGTTCGGATTTCCAAACAACCTGAACTGGCCCGCCACCAAAAACGTTCGGATTTCCGAACCGGCTCCCCGACGTAGCCGCCTTCAAGCGGTCGCTGGCGCCAAAGCAAGGCCCGCGCGGTTCGAGCCGCTCCGCAGGCAATCGCGCAGCCAGTTGGCCAGAACGGTGGTCGCCCGGTTCGGGACCTGCCCTTCGGCGCGGACGAGCCAATAGGAACAGGTCGAGGCAACGCTGACCGGGATCGGCGCCACCAGCCGGCCTTCCGCCAGATCGTGTTCCACCAGCAGCGAACGACCGAGCGCCACCCCCACCCCGGCGGTCGCCGCGCGGTAGAGGCTCGTCCCCTCGTCGAAGCGGGGGCCGAGCTTCATCCGGGCCGCGTCCAGCCCGGCCGCCTTCATCCAGTTCGCCCAACCGCTGGGGATGTCGTCCATCAGCAGGTTCACGCCGATCAGCGAGGCCGGATCGGCAGTGATGCCGTGGCGTTCGGCGAAATCGGGGGTGCAGACCGGGGTCAGCATCTCGTGGGCGAGCAGTTCGGTGTGCACACCGGGCCAGCCGCCCCGCCCGTAGCGCATGGCGACATCGATCCCGTCGCGCCGCAGGTCGGCCAGAGCCCGGCTGGCGTGAATGCGCAGGTCGATTTCCGGGTGGCGCCCGGTGAAGTCCGCCAGGCTCGGCGCCAGCCACAGCGCGGCCACCGACGGCAGCAGGGAGAAGGTCACCTGGTCCTCGCGCCGGCCGCGCGACAGCATGGCGTCGTTGGCGGCGCGGATGCAGTTCAGCCCCTCGGCCACGCGGGTGAAATAGTCGCGCCCCGCCGCCGTCAAATCCACGTACCGCCCGCGCCGGGTGAACAGGGGGACGGCGAACCAGTCCTCCAGCGTCCGAACGTGCCGGCTGACGGCGCTCTGGGTCAGCCGCAACTCTTCGGCCGCCTCGGTGAAGTTGCCCAGCCGCGCCGCCGCCTCGAACGCGCGCACCGCGGATAACGACGGCTGGCCGGTTCTTGGATGAGTTTGAGTCATAGAGAGCGCCGCCTTTAGTTGTTTTGCCGCCAATCCACGAGCACCTATGCTCATGGACCATCTTAGTCCTGCAGTGAGGGCCGGTCCATGAGCGAAGTCGCCGTCGAATGTCAAAGGGGCGCGCGGCAGCCCGCCGCCACCCCCGCCGCCACTCCCGTCACCGACGGCGCGTTGCTGTCCGTTCCGCTGCCGCTGGTGATGCTGCTGTCGGCGCTGGCGCTCGGCATCGCCGGCGGACTCAGCGGCAAGCCCCTGCTGCACGCGCTCGACGCCGGTTTCGGCGCGGCCTTGGCCGAATACGCGTTGATCCTGATCCCCGCCTTCGTGCTCGCCTCGTCCCTGTCGCGTTCGGGGGCAAAGCCGGGATCGGGGCGGGGCGTCGTGCTGCTGGCCCCTCTGGCCGGGGCGAGCATGGCCTGCCCGGACACCGCCTATGCGGCGCTCTCGCCAGTGGCCGGCGCGCACAAGATCTCGATGCTGTTCGGCGCCTACGCGGGGTTCAAGCTGCTGGTTCCGGCCGGGCCGGCGATCGTGGCGACGGGCTTGGGCGGCTTCGACGTGCATCTGGCCGTGGCGGCGGTCCCGGTGTTCTTCGTCGCCTGGGCGACCGGGTTGGCCTACGCGCATCGTTTCGAAAAGGCGGGGGCGGAGGACGGGCCGTCCGGACCGGGCGGGCTGAGCAGCCACGTCATGGTGCCAATCGGCATCATCATCGGGTTGCTGGCGCTGGGGCTCACCTTGCAGCGCTACACGACGCTGCCGCCACTGGCCGCCTTCCTGGTGAGCCCCAAGGGCGCGCTTCTGGTCGCCGCCGTGGTCTCGCTGTTTCCGCTGTCGCGCGCCGACCGCGCTCAGGCCTTGGAGAGCGGCATGCGGCGGACCGCGCCGCTGCTGCTGACCATCGGCGCGGCGAGCGCTCTCGGCGCCATGCTGGTCGAAACCGTGCCGGTGGACCGCTACGCCAGCGCCCTCGTCTCGACCGGCCTCGTCCTGCCGGCGCTGTTTGTCTTCACGGCAACCTTCAAGGTGATGAAGGGATCGTCGATGGCCACCTTCGCCGGGACGAGCGGCATCGTCGCCGCCTTGCTGCCGTCGCTTCAAGTGTCGCCGGAAGCCGCCACCCTGGCGATGTGCGCCGGTGCCTTCGTATCGATCACCCCGAACGACAGCCTGTACTGGCAGGTCCGCCAGGACGTCTTTGCCGGCCAGGACGAGGCCTCGGCGATGCGCGTCCTCACCGTGGGATCGGCCTTGCAGGGAATCGCCGCGCTGCTCACCGTGTGCGTCATGCAGGCCGTGGGTATCATCTGATTTCAGACCGGCACGCCGCGCTCCGCTGGCGTCCCCGCGCAGGCCTGCGGCAGCCGGAAAGGCCGCCACCCCTCCGTTGCGTTGGCATCGGCGGGGTGGCGGCAATTCGCGTTTCGAAGCCGGGCCGATGTATCCGCGAGTTCAAAGCGTTGCATTGACGCTTGGGGCCTTTGCCGCCATCTCATGGCCTTCGCGCAAAGCATTCGCACAAAGCGAAAGCCGAAACGATGATGTCCCGTTCGACGAAAATCAGAAAGTCCGGAACCGTTTTGTCTTGGAAAAGTTTTGTCTTGGAAATTTTAACAA
>JAEZID010000088.1 GCA_023416195.1 Pseudomonadota bacterium
ACGGGCTGGATGCACAACCGGGTGCGGATGATCGTCGGCTCCTTCCTGATCAAGGATCTGCTGCTGCCCTGGCAGGCGGGCGAGGCGTGGTTCTGGGACACGCTGGTGGACGCCGACCTCGCCAACAACGCGGGCAACTGGCAGTGGGTGGCGGGCTGCGGGGCCGATGCCGCGCCCTTCTTCCGGGTGTTCAACCCGGTGCTCCAGGGCGAGAAGTTCGACCCGGAGGGCGATTACGACCGCCGCTTCGTGCCGGAACTGGCCGAACTGCCGGCGCGCTGGATCCACAAGCCGTGGCAGGCCCCGGACGCCGTGCTGCGGGGCGCCGGTCTGCGGCTGGGCGTCGATTACCCACGCCCCATCGTCGATCATGGTACTGCCAGAGACCGCGCGCTCGCCGCCTATGAGCGGCTGCGCAAGACGGCCGATTGACCAGACTGGAATTCACGTCCGAGTCACGGGACCGCAAAGGAAGCGTCATGGACCGCCGGTAAGGTGCGCCCGCCTGAACGCACAACACGACCAACCAAACGGCGAATACCCAAACGGCGAATACCCAAACGGCGAATACAAGGCGAGGCGAGAGCATGGACACCGGCAACATGGACGGCTACATGGGCGGCGGCGATCTGCCCCGGAAGGGCACCAAGGACCTGACCTTCGAAACGCGCGAGGACATCGGGTCCAACCCGTCCGACAACCCGACCATGGGCGACGTCATCAACGCGCGCTTCGGCCGCCGCGACATGATGCGCGGCATGCTGGCCGGCACGGCGATGAGCGCGCTGCTCGGCCCGGCCGCCCTGCTCGCCAGCCGCGAGGCGGAGGCCGCCTCGGCGAAGGCTCCGCGCAAGGCGTCCTTCAGCTTTCAGGAAGTCGTCCATGGCGTTGACGAGACGCACCACGTCGCCGCCGGCTACGACGCCGACATCCTGATCCGCTGGGGCGATCCGGTGCTGCCCGGCGCGCCGGCCTTCGACCCGATGAAGCAGACGGCGTCGGCGCAGGCCATGCAGTTCGGCTACAACAACGACTTCGTCGGCTACGCGCCGCTGCCCCTGGGGTCGACGTCGCCGGACCGCGCCCTGCTCTGCGTGAACCACGAGTACACCGACGAGGAGGTCATGTTCCCCGGCGTCGGCGTGGAGCAGCAGAAGGGCAAGTTCGCCCGCATGACCCGGGAACTGGTGGACATCGAGATCGCCGCGCATGGCGGCTCGGTGGTCGAGATCCGCAAGGTGAAGGGCAAGTGGGTCTACGACCCGAATTCCAGGTACAACCGCCGCATCACCGGTGAGACGGAATGCGCCATCACCGGCCCGGCCGCCGGTCACCCGCTGATGAAGACCGGCGACGACCCGACCGGCACCCGTGTGCGCGGCATGCTGAACAACTGCGCCGGCGGCATGACGCCCTGGGGCACCTGGCTGTCGGCCGAGGAGAACGTCAACGGCTATTTCTGGGGCAAGGTCGAGGACACCAACCCGAACACCAAGGTGCTGAAGCGCTATGGCTTCCCCGGCGAGTGGTACAACTGGGGCCAGCACCACGACCGCTTCGACATCGCCAAGGAGCCGAACGAGTCCAACCGCTTCGGCTGGATCGTCGAGATCGACCCGTACGACCCGACCTCCACCCCGAAGAAGCGCACGGCGCTCGGCCGCTTCAAGCATGAGGCCTGCCAGATCGCCGTGGGCAAGGACGGCACCGTGGTCGCCTACAGCGGCGACGACGAGCGGTTCGACTATGTCTACAAGTTCGTGGCGTCGAAGACGTTCAATGCGAAGAACCGCGCCGCGAACATGGACATCCTCGCGGACGGCACGCTGTATGTGGCGAAGTTCAAGCCGGACGCGACGGTGGAATGGCTGCCGCTGGTGCATGGCCGGGGTCCGCTGACGGCGGAAAAGGGCTTCCCCGATCAGGCCACGGTGCTGATCAACGCCCGCCTCGCCGCCGACGCGCTGGGTGCCACCAAGATGGACCGCCCGGAGGACATCGAGGTCAACGCCAAGACCGGCAAGGTCTACGTGATGCTGACCAACAATTCCCGCCGCAAGCTGGAGCAGGTGGACGCCACCAACCCGCGCGCCGAGAACAATTGGGGCCACATCGTCGAGATCCTGCCGGAGAACGGCGACCACGCCTCGACCAAGGGGCACTGGCGGATCCTGCTGCGCGCCGGCAACCCGGCCGATGCGGCGGTGGGCGCGCAGTTCCACGCCGACACCTCGGCCAACGGCTGGTTCTCCTGCCCGGACAACGCGGCGGTGGACAATCGCGGCCGCCTGTGGGTGACCACCGACCAGGGCGAGAACTGGAAGACGGCGTCCGGCACCACCGATGGCGTCTGGGCCGTGGAGACCGAAGGCGACCGGCGCGGCCTGTCCAAGATGTTCTTCCGCGTCCCGGTCGGTGCAGAGATGTGCGGCCCCTGCTTCTCGCCGGACGACCGGACCCTGTTCGTCGCCGTGCAGCACCCGGCGACCGACGGCGTCGATCAGTGGGACAAGTTCCAGGGCAAGCGGTCGTCCTTCGAGGATCCCGCGACCCGCTGGCCCGACTTCAAGCCGGACATGCCGCCGCGCCCGTCGGTGGTCGCGATCACCAAGAAGGACGGCGGGGTCATCGGCCTCTGAAAGTCTCGATAATAAGAACGACGGCACTCGCTTGAATGGGGCGGCTCCGCGAAGGACCGCCCCGGAATTCCTACCGTGAAGGAACGTCCGTTCGCTTGAGCTTCAAACGCCCTTGTAGCTCGGTTAGGCTTCAGCCACACGCGCCGCCACCCTGAGGCCCAAAGCAGATTGGAATCCACCATCGCATGGTTTACGACCGGGTGAGCCCGCGCCACCATGAATAGCACTTTTCTCGATGCTTTTCAGAAAGCAAATGAAAATTTTTTAGCCAAACTTGAGACCTCGAACGCTCACCATATTCTTTTGCCTTATTCAGGGCTTCACAAACCATCTTCTTATCATAATCCCCTCCAGAGATCAGTTCTACATATGCATAATTATACCAGGATACAGCAGCATCCATTAGCAAGCTATTCTTTGTAATAAATAATCTTGACCATATAGCAGCATCCTTTTCATAATTTGCTATTATTGAATCAAAATCACTTCCTGCGCTAAAATAATCTTTGTCCGAAAATTTTTTCCTGACCTTAGCGTGGACAATCATGAATTTTTTAGCCTGCATATCGAGAATTGCGTTCTTCGCTTCCCCACGGGCAACACTAACCTTTTCTAGAACCTCATCTTCCATTTCGGAAAACCTATCTATACTTTCATCACATTGCTTGAGATAGCCAAGGGAAATGCAGCTTTTATAAAGTGACCTAGCATAATTGAATCCGACAACCTCCTTTGGATGCAGTATGCTTTCAAACTCAACAACCACGGATTTTTCTTTGTTTTCTTCTTCACTTAGAGACTTTTCTAAAGCACTCCAGACCACAAGCTGCCGATCAACCTCTTTACAACCGCTTTGACCGCTCAGCATTTTAATTTCATTGAAGAGATCCTTTTCACTCACATGGAGACTCTTTGCTTTTGCAAAAAATGCCCTATCGTTACAACCGCTTTCCTTCCAGACATGCCCAGAAATAAGCAGTTCTCTATTCAGATAGGGGTCGCCTTTATTTATTATCTCAACAAGAAATTTATCTGAAAGCCGGGCCAAAGAAAGAAAATCGTCTCCTTCCGTGACTTTAACATAATTTCCTTTGTCGTCACGGACTCTAACGCGATAATCCGGCTTCGCATCCCTCAATTCACCATTATTAATTTCCCACAACGCGAAAGTTACAGGCTCTCCAACATAATCACGGTGACCTTCACTTGAGGAGATCTCAAGCTCATTTTGTTCTTCTTGTAAAATTTCAGAAATTGACGGAAGAGTTGGCGGCGCAGAGGCGGCACCATCAAATATGCCAATATTAATGTTTTTACTTTCTGCCACAATGGCCACGATTGCGACAAGAGCAGTCAAAAACATAGCCACAATTGACTGAATAAACCTATGACGTGAATTTTTTGTGGCCAGATCAAGTCGCTGAGACGCAATGCGGAATCGGTCAGACTTGCTAAGCCCCTTGGCATCAACTTCGAACTTATCCAGAATATTCAAAACTTTCTTGGACCGCTCTGCCTCCGGCAGGCTTTCAAGAGCACGTATCTCCTGATTGTACGAATGACCGTTGTAGAGCATGAACAATGCGGCCACGAGCGCGCTCAAGGACACACCCGAACTGATGGCACCAACAACACTCCACACGTCCATGCCGCAACCTCAAACCTAATCTGCGCAAAAATGGCATTCCCGAACGGGATATGACGAATTTATAGGTTGCTTCCGATCTCCAAGACAACTGATTCGGCGTATATCCTCCAAGAACGCTTTCTGTTTTAACGCATCATCGCCCCCAGGGCCCTCCTGCGCCTTTCTCTTCGCAAAGGCCATACAAATGTTATAGAGTAACAGCATGCCCGCCGCCCGCCCCGCCGACCATGACCACACGCACTGCATCGCCGACGCGCTGACGCGCGCCGATGCGCTGTGCGCGGAGCGTGGGGCGCGGCTAACCGCCTTGCGCCGGCAGGTGCTGGAACTGGTGTGGACCAGCCACCGGCCGCGCGGCGCCTACGCCATCCTGGAAGATCTCAGCCAGCGGGAGGGCAAGTCCACCGCGCCGCTGACCGTCTACCGCGCGCTGGAGTTCCTGGTGGAGCAAGGGCTGGTCCACCGGATCGAGTCGCTGAACGCCTACATCGGCTGCGCCGCACCGGGCGCCATGCATTCCGGGCAGTTCCTGGTGTGCGAAGCCTGCGGCAACGCTGTTGAGATCGACGACCCGCGAATCCGCGCCGCCATCGACACCACCGCCGGCGAGCGCGGTTTCCGGGTGAACCGCCCCACCGTCGAGGTCCGGGGCATGTGCACCGATTGTCAGGAGAAGAGTCCGTGAGCGACGTCGCCACCCCTCCCGCCCGCTTGCCCGTCTCGGTGCTGACCGGCTTCCTCGGCAGCGGCAAGACCACGCTGCTGCAAAAGCTGCTGCACCATCCGGGCATGGCCCGCACCGCCGTCGTCATCAACGAGTTCGGCGAGGTCGGGCTGGACCATCTGCTGGTCGCCAAGGCCTCGGAGAACATGGTGCTGATGGACAGCGGGTGTCTCTGCTGCACCATTCGCGGCGATCTGGTGGACACGCTGCGCGACCTGTTCCTGAAGCGCGTGAAGGGCGAGATTCCGGAGTTCGACCGCGTGGTGGTCGAGACGACCGGCCTCGCCGACCCCGCCCCGATCATCCACACGCTGATGAGCGACCCGCTGCTGGCCGCGCGCTTCCGGCTGGACGGCGTGATCTCCACGGTGGACGCGGTGCATGGCTCGAACCAGCTGGACCGCCAGCCGGAGAGCGTGAAGCAGGCCGCCGTCGCCGACCGCATCGTGCTGACCAAGACCGACGTGGCGACGCCCAACGCGACGCTCGCGCTCGTCCAACGCCTGGGGACGATCAACCCGGCCGCCCCGGTCATCCCGGCCGCCCACGGCGACGTGGATCCGAAGCAGCTGTTCGACGCCGGCCTCTTCAATCCGGAGACCAAGAGCCCCGACGTGGCCCGCTGGCTGAAGGAAGAAGCCTATCGGGACGAGCATCACGATCATGGGCATGATCACCACGATCATGATCATGGGCATAACCATGACCACGAACACGACCATGACTGCGGTCCCGATTGCGGGCATGACCACCATCACCACCACGACGCCAACCGGCACGACGACCACATCCGCGCCTTCTGCATGGTGGTGGATGAGCCGATCGGGTGGAACAGCTTCGTCGATTTCATGGAGGCCCTGATCGCGACCGGCGGCGAAAACCTGCTGCGCATCAAGGGCTTGCTGAACGTGAAGGAAAGCGAGCTGCCGGTGGTGGTCCACGGCGTCCAGCACATGTTCCACCCGCCGGTTCGCCTGGACGAGTGGCCCAGCGACGATCACCGCTCCAAGATCGTGTTCATCACCCGCGACCTCGGCCAGACGGTGATCGAGCCGCTGTTCGACCAGTTCGTGCGCAACGCCGCCGCCTGATCACTTCACCTTGTAGAGCTGGAAGTGCCGGCCCTCCCGCAGGAGGGTCAGGCGCTCCGGCACCGGGTTCGCCTGCCCCGGCTGGGTGAACAGCACATAGACGTAGTCGAAGCGCTCGGGCCAGTCGGTCCAATAATGGTTGTCGCGCGCGGTCGGGTTCCGCACCGCATCGGCGACGTAGCTGATGCGCGGCATGTAGGTGAAGGAGCCGTCCAGATCCACATAGGGCGGCTTCAGCAGCAGGATCTGCTTGCCCGGATGGGTGAAGGCGATCGGCACCATGCTGGACCGGTCCATCAGCGCCAGCACCGGCGTGTGATGCAGCCCGAAGGCCAGCGCCCGGTCGTCGGTGAACTGCGCGGGACGGAACAGCGACTTGCGCAGGGACTCGTCGGCGTAGGTCGCAAGGACCGCGCTGCCCGGCTCGATCAGCGTCATGGACTGGCGGACGTCCTCCAGCAGCGGATCGACCTTGGCCAGCGCCACCCCGGCGTCGGCGCTGCGCAGCAGCGACAGGGCCAGCACGACGGAGACGAAGGCCGCGCGCATGGCGCCGCTGGTAAGCTCCCACCGCGCGAAGCCCAGCGCGACGAACATGATGGCGATGGGCAGGCGGCTGTCGGCGAACCAGGAGCCGAACAGGAC
>JAEZID010000162.1 GCA_023416195.1 Pseudomonadota bacterium
CGGTCCGGGCGGAATCGGCGCCAGCTTGGCAGCCTCTACTCCCATTCCAGAGCTCCTTTCTTCCACTCATAGATGAAGCCGATGGTCAGGATCCCGAGGAACACGATCATCGACCAGAAGCCGAACAGCCCGATATCGCCGAGGGCGACCGCCCACGGGAACAGGAAGGCGACTTCCAGGTCGAAGATGATGAACAGGATGGAGACCAGATAGAACCGCACGTCGAACTTCGCGCGGGCGTCCTCGAACGGCTCGAAGCCGCATTCGTAGGGGGAGACCTTTTCCGCGTCCGGGTTCTTCGGGCTGATGACGTAGGACGCGCCGACCATGACCACGGCCAGCGCAATACCGATCAGCAGGAACACCAGGATCGGAAGGTACTCAATGATCAGCGGATTGGTCACCGCGCTCCTCCCATGAGCCCACGCCACGAACGCCGGTACGGCCATGAATTCGGCCGACGCGCGGAGCCGTGGCTGGAATGCCTTGGATTAGCCCATCAGACGGGCCGGAATATATGCCGAGTGCGAGGGCAAGGAAAGCGGTTTGAATCGCTTTCGGCCAATGAATCCACTCTGCGGAAAGGAGCGGATGTCCTTGGTAATACCACACAATTTAAATGGACCAAGCTCAGGTCCGATTGGCCGGATATAGGCGTGGCATATGCGGCTTTAAAGCGGCAAAATGGGAGAAGTTTGCCGATCAAAGACCGGAGATCGATGAACTGAAGAGGGGAAGGAAAATGGCGCGAGTGACGGGACTTGAACCCGCGGCCTCCGGCGTGACAGGCCGGCGCTCTAACCAACTGAGCTACACCCGCGCAATGCGACGGTCAGACCGAACCGACGTTCCCGAGACACTGATTGGGAACGCCCGGCCCGCTTCCGGGGCGACTGTGCCCCCGCCGTTCGATGGGCGGTTTCTAGCCGCCCCACCCCGACGCTGTCAATCGTGAAATCGAAGAAGCGGGCCGCGCCTTTGAAAACTCAGCGCGCCAGTTCGCGGCGGCGCAGGCGGTCCAACCGGTCAAAGGCCAGCAGCAGGTTCTCGGACAGGTCCCGGTGATCCTCCACCCCTGCCCCGCCGATCCCGGTCAGCGTCTCCTCCAATGCCTTCGCGAGAAGTTCGGAAACCTCAAGATTCTCCTGCTCCAGCGCCAGTTCCAGCGCGCTCAGGATGCGGTCGCCCAAACGACGGTCGCTCTCGCTCATCCGATTCCCCATGGCCATCCGTTGCCGAGAATCCGAGCGTAGCACAGCGACCCGCCGGGCAACGGAAATTCCGTGTTTTTAAAGAAAGGCTGGGGAACGTGAACGTGGCGCGCGATGGTGGGCGATGAGGGGATCGAACCCCCGACATTCTCGGTGTAAACGAGACGCTCTACCGCTGAGCTAATCGCCCGCGCCGCGACTCCGACGCTGCGGAGCCCTCAACAAACAAAACCGGCCGGGAAGGTCCCGGCCGGCTGCACTATGACCTGGAAGGCCCGATCAGTTCAAGCCATCCTTGAGGGTCTTGCCCGGCTTGAACTTCGGCTGCTTCGACGCCGGGATGGTGATCTTCTCGCCGGTGCGCGGGTTGCGGCCTTCGCTGGCGGCGCGCTCGGCCACCGCGAAGGTCCCGAAGCCCACCAGGCGCACTTCGTCACCCTTCTTCAGCGAGTCGGCAATGCCTTCGAAAACCGCGTCGACCGCCTTGGTCGCGTCAGTTTTAGACAAACCCGCCGCATCGGCGACATGCGCCACGAGATCATTCTTGTTCACTTAATCCCCCTTCCCAATTCGACAAAGAAACGTAGAACAAAGCCGCCCCACGACTTTGCGCGCGCAAAGGATAAGCACAGCAACGCCCACCCGTCAATTGCCGACGGGCGGGCGCTGCGGTCTAACGTCGCATTTTTACGCGGCAAGGACCGTGCGACTCGGGCTAATGACGAAGAACCTCTCCGGTCGCATCGGTCTGCGGCTTCGCCGCGGCAGGTTCGACGGCCTCCGGCTCAGTCCACTCGATGGGCTCAAGCGCGCGAACCAGGGCGTGCTTCAACACATCGTCCACCGTGCTGACCGGGATGATTTCCAGACCACGCTTCACGTTGTCCGGAATATCGGCCAGATCCTTTTCGTTGTCCTTCGGGATCAGCACATGCTTCAGACCGCCGCGCAGGGCGGCGAGCAGCTTCTCCTTCAGGCCGCCGATCGGAAGCACCCGCCCGCGCAACGTGATCTCGCCGGTCATCGCCACGTCCTTGCGCACCGGAATGCCGGTCAGCACGGACACGATGGAGGTGATCATCGCCACGCCGGCCGAGGGGCCGTCCTTCGGGGTGGCACCCTCCGGAACGTGGACGTGGATGTCCCGCTTCTCGAACAGAGTCGGCTTGATGCCGAAGGCGGTCGCCCGCGACTTGACGTAGCTCTCGGCCGCCTGGACCGATTCCTTCATCACGTCGCCCAGCTTGCCCGTGGTGGTCACACGGCCCTTGCCGGGCAGCGCCACCGCCTCGATCGACAGCAACTCGCCGCCGACCTCGGTCCAGGCCAGACCGGTGGTGACGCCGACCAGATCCTCCAGTTCCGCCTCGCCGAAGTGGAACCGGCGGACGCCGGCGTACTTGTCGAGGTTCCGGCGGGTGATCGAAACCTTGGCGCCGCCCGCCCCCTTGGCGTTGGAGCCCTTCATCAGGATCTCCTTCACGGCCTTGCGGCAGAGGTTGGCGATCTCGCGCTCCAGGCTGCGGACACCGGCTTCACGGGTGTAGTAGCGAATCAGGTCGCGCAGCGCGTCGTCGGAGATGACGAACTCGCCTTTCTTCAGGCCGTTCGCCTCGACCTGCTTCTCGATCAGGTGGCGCTTGGAGATCTCGACCTTTTCGTCCTCGGTGTAGCCGGCGACGCGGATGATCTCCATACGGTCCAGCAGCGGCTGCGGCATGCGCATCGTGTTGGCCGTGCAGACGAACATCACGTCCGACAGGTCGTAATCGACCTCCAGGTAATGGTCGTTGAAGGT
>JAEZID010000216.1 GCA_023416195.1 Pseudomonadota bacterium
CGGCTGCCCATCGGCACCTCGGCCATGGGGCGCGCCTATCTCGCCGCCCTGCCGGTGCGGGAGCGCGAAAACCTGCTCTATATGATGCGCGAGACGGATCCCCAGGGCTTCCCGATCATCAGGAGCGGGGTCGAGGACGCCATGGCCCAGATCGCCGAGCGCGGCTTCTACGCCTCCTTCAGCGATTGGACCGAGGGCGTGAACGCCGTCGGCGTGCCGATCATCCTGGCGGACGGGACCACGCGGATGGCCCTGAACTGCGGCGGCCCGCATTTCCTGCTGTCCCGCGATTTCCTCGAACAGGACGTCGGCCCGCGCCTCGTGCGCGTGGCCAACGAACTCTCCGCCGCCCCGCCCCAGGAGTTGGTGCGGCTGTCCCGTTGATGAGATGGGCGGCGGATCGTCAGCCGCCGCCCAGCAGCCGCAGCAGGCCGACCAGCCGCTCGTCCCGTTGCCGGATCAGCTCGTCCGCCGGAACGTCGCCCATTTCCGCCGCCACGCCCTCCACCAGAAGGCGGCGGGTCTCGGCGTCGAGGGTGGGCGTCGCCATCTCCGCCCAGCGCCGCTCAATCCCCGGCCCCAGATGGTCCACGAAATGGCCGATGCCGCCCTCCCCGCCGGCGAGGTGGAAGGTCAGGTGCGGCCCCATCAGCGCCCAGCGCAGGCCGGGGCCATGGGCGATGGCCGCGTCCACGTCCTCCACGCTGGCCAGCCCGGAGGCGACGGCGTGCACGGCCTCCCGCCACAGGGCGGCCTGGAGCCGGTTGGCGAGATGGCCGTTCGCCTCCCGCTTCAGGTGGATCGGATGCTTGCCGATCCGCCGGTAGAAGGCCATGAGCCACGCCACCACCGCCGGATCGGTCCGCTCGCCGCCCACGACCTCGACCAGCGGAATGAGGTGCGGCGGGTTGAAGGGATGGCCGGTGACGAAGCGTCCCGGATGGCGGCAGTCCGCCTGCATGTCCGTCATGCGCAGCCCCGACGTGCTCGACGCCACCACGACGTCGGGCCGCAGCACCGTTTCCAGGCGGGCGAACAGCGCCCGCTTGAGGTCGAGCCGTTCCGGCGCGCTCTCCTGGACGATGTCGGCGCCTTCCGCCGCCGCTTCGGGCGAGGCCGCGAAGCGCAGGCGGTCCCACGGCACGTCCTCCTCGTCGGCAACGCCGAGCGACCGCAAGGCCGGCCACGCGCCGGCGACCAGACGCCGGGTCGCGTCCTCCGCGCCGGGGGCGGGGTCGCTGACCACGACCTCCAGCCCCCGCGCCAGGAACAGCGCGGCCCAGCCGCCGCCGATGACCCCGGCGCCGACCACGGCGGCGCGGCGCACGGCCTCCGGCAGTTCCCGCGCCATCGTCACACCCGCTCGATCAGCACGGCGATGCCCTGCCCGACACCGATGCACATGGTGCACAGCGCGCGGCGGGCCTGCCGGATCTCCAGCTCCTCGACGGCGGTGCCCAGCAGGCGCGCTCCCGACGCGCCCAGCGGATGCCCCAGCGCGATGGCGCCGCCGTTGGGGTTCACATGCTCCGCGTCGTCCGGCAGGCCAAGGTCGCGCATGACCGCGAGCCCCTGCGCGGCGAAGGCCTCGTTCAGTTCCACCACGTCGATGCCGGCGATGGAGAGGCCCAGCCGATCCAGCAGCTTCCGGCTGGCCGGGGCCGGGCCGATGCCCATGATGCGCGGCGGCACGCCGGCGGTCGCCATGCCGACGATGCGGGCGCGCGGGGTCAGGCCATACTTGCGCACCGCCTCGGCCGAGGCGACGAGCACCGCCGCCGCGCCGTCGTTGACGCCGGACGCGTTGCCGGCGGTCACCGTGCCGTCCGGGCGGACGATGGGCTTCAGCCTGGCGAGCATCTCCAGCGTGGTGTCGGGGCGCAGATGCTCGTCGCGATCGACCATCTTGGGGTCGCCCTTGCGCTGCGGGATGGCGACGGGGACGATCTCCCGCGCCAGCCGGCCGGACTCCTGGGCGCGGGCCGCGCGCTGCTGGCTGCGCAGCGCGAAGGCGTCCTGGTCGGCGCGGGAGATGCCGAAGTCCTGCGCGACGTTCTCCGCCGTCTCCGGCATGGAATCGACGCCGTGGGCGGCCTTCATCCTCGGATTCACGAAGCGCCAGCCGATGGTGGTGTCGTGTATCTCGGCCGCGCGGGAGAAGGCTGTATCCGCCTTGCCCATGACGAAGGGCGCGCGGGTCATGCTCTCGACGCCGCCCGCGATGACCAGGTCCGCCTCGCCGGTCCTGATCGCGCGGGCGGCGGTGCCGACGGCGTCCAGCCCGGACCCGCACAGGCGGTTGATGGTGGCGCCGGGCACCTCCACCGGCAGGCCGGCCAGCAGCGCGGCCATGCGCGCGACGTTGCGGTTGTCCTCGCCGGCCTGGTTGGCGCAGCCCAGGATCACCTCGTCCACCGTCTGCCAGGCGACGGTCGGGTTGCGCTCCATCAGTGCCTTGATCGGCAACGCGGCCAGATCGTCGGCGCGCACGGGGGCAAGCGCGCCGCCGAAACGCCCGAAGGGCGTGCGCGCGGCGTCCACGATGTACGCTTCGGTCATCGTACTCTCCAGAAGGAAGGGAGTTGGGTTCAGATCAGGCCGTAGACTTCCCAGCCGCCGTCCCAGATCATGCGCAGGGCGACGTAGAGGATGATCGCGAGGCCGACGTAGACGATCCAGTGATAGCGGCGCAGAAGACGGGCGATCAGCGTGGCGGCGAAGCCCATCAGGGCCACCGACAGGGCAAGGCCGACGACCATGATCTCCATGTGGTCGCGCGCGGCGCCGGCCACCGCCAGCACGTTGTCGAGCGACATGGACACGTCGGCGACGACGATCTGCGTGATGGCCTGGCCGAAGCTCTTGCCCGCGCGGGTGCCGCCGTTCTCGCCTTCCAGCACGGCGTCGCCGATCTCCTCCTCCATGCCGCCGCTGCGGATCTCGCGCCACAGCTTCCAGGCCACCCACAGCAGCAGGATGCCGCCGGCCAGCAGCAGGCCGACGATCTGGAGCAGCTGTACGGTGAACAGGGCGAAGACGATGCGCAGGCCGGCGGCGGCGGCGATGCCGATCAGGATGGCGCGCTTGCGCTGTTCCAGCGGCAGGCCGGCGGCGGCCATGCCGACGACGATGGCGTTGTCGCCGGCGAGGGCGACGTCGATGGCGATGACGGACAGCAGCGCGGTCAGCGCGCCCGTGTCGAACAGAACATCCACGATGATGATCCTGGAAGGTGATTCAAACAGATCAGTGGGCGAGGAGGACCGGCACCGGTGCCGCCGTCAGCAGGGAGCGGGTCACGCCGCCGAGCACGCGCTCGCGCAGGCGGCCGTGCCCGTAGGCGCCCATGACCAGCAGGTCGGCGCCGGCCTCGATCACCGCGCCGCGCAGCGTGTCGGCCACCGATCCCGTCGCCCGCAGCGTCCGCGCCGTCACCGCGACCCCATGGCGGGCGAGATGCTGGGCGGCCTCCTGCGCCAGCCGGTCGTCGGCGCTGTCGGCGATGCGCAGCACGGTCACCGCCTGCGCGGCGGCGAGCAGCGGCATCGCCTCGGACAGCGCGCGGGCGGCTTGCAGGCTCCCGTCCCAGGCGACGGCGATGCGCGCGGGCATCAGGTCGTCGCCCGCCGGCGGAAGCAGCAGGACCGGCCGCCCGGTTTCCATCAGGGCCGCGTTCAGCAGCGCCCCATCCGGCGCAGCGCCGTGCCCCGGCGGGCGGCTGAGGACGATCAGGTCGGCGAGACGGCCGTGATGCGCCAGGGCGACGTCCTCCGCCCCCTCGACGACGCGCCAGCGGACCGCCGCGCCGGCGGGATCGTCCGCCGTCGCGGCCTCGACCAGGGCGCGGACCTCTTCCATCCGGCGGTCCTCCGTCGCCTCGGCGGCGGCCATCCGCCGGCGCAGCGTGCTGGCCGGAACGCCGTCCCCCGTCGGCAGCCGGCCGAGCGGCACGGCATGGACGTGCAGCACCTCCACCGTGGCGCCCAGCCGCTCCGCCAGCCGGCGCGCCCGAGGCAGCGCCGCGCCCAACATGGCGGCGTCGTGGACCGGAACGAGGATGCTCCTCACGTGATACGGCATGACGTTTCCTCTCTTCCGGCTACTCGACGAACACGTCTTCGCGCTTGCGGCGGATGGCCGGCAGGACGGCGATGACCAGGATGGCCGCGGCGATCAGCAGCAGGCCCAGGCTGATGGGACGCTCCACGAACACCATGGGGTCGCCGCGCGACAGCAGCAGCGCCCGGCGCAGGTTCTCCTCCATCAGCGGGCCGAGCACGAAGCCGAGCAGCAGCGGCGCCGGTTCGCACTCCAGCTTCAGGAACAGGTAGCCGACCAGCCCGAACAGGGCCATCATCCCCACCTCGAACAGGGAGTTGTTCACGCTGTAGACGCCGATGCAGCAGAACAGAAGGATCGCCGGGAACAGCAGCCGGTAGGGGACCTGCAACAGCCGCACCCACAGCCCGACCATCGGCAGGTTGATGATGACCAGCATCAGGTTGCCGGCCCACATGCTGGCGATCATGCCCCAGAACAGCTCCGGCTGGCTGTTCATCACCTGCGGGCCGGGCGCGATGCCCTGGATCATCATCGCGCCGACCATCAGCGCCATCACCGGGTTGGCCGGGATGCCGAGCGTCAGCAGCGGAATGAAGGAGGCCTGGGCGCCCGCGTTGTTCGCCGCCTCCGGCGCGGCGACGCCTTCGATGGCGCCGCGGCCGAAGCGGGACGGGTCCTTGGCCAGACGCTTTTCCAGCGTGTAGGCGGCGAAGCTGCTGAGCACCGCGCCGCCGCCGGGCAGCACGCCCAGCAGGCCGCCGATGCCCGTGCCGCGCAGAATCGGCGGGAAGCTGCGGCGGAGATCCTCGAAGCTCGGCATCAGCCCGGTCAGCTTGGTCTTCAGGACGTCGCGCCGTTCCGGGTTTTCCAGGTTGGCGATGATCTCCGACAGGCCGAACAGGCCCATGGCGAGCGGCACGAAGCCGATGCCGTCGGCCAGCTCCGGCATGTCGAAGGTGTAGCGCTGCACGCCGCTGTTCACGTCGGCGCCGACCGTGCCCAGCAGCAGGCCGAGGAAGATCATCGCCACCGCCTTCAGCACCGAGCCGGAGGCCAGAACGACGGTCGCGACCAGCCCCAGCGCCATCAGCGAGAAATACTCGACGGAACCGAACTGCTGCGCCACCAGGGTCAGCATCGGCCCCAGGATGGCGATGGCCAGCGTCATCACCGAGCCGGCGAAGAAGGACCCGATGGCGGAGATCGCCAGCGCCTGCCCGGCGCGGCCCTGGCGGGCCATCTGGTAGCCGTCCAGACAGGTGATGACCGATGAGGACTCGCCCGGCAGGTTGACCAGGATCGCGCTGGTCGAACCGCCGTACTGCGCGCCGTAATAGATGCCGGCGAGCATGATCAGCGCGCCGACCGGCGGCAGGGTGAAGGTCAGCGGCAGCAGCAGCGCGACCGTCGCCACCGGCCCGAGGCCCGGCAACACGCCGATCAGCGTGCCGAGCACCGCGCCGATGAAGCAGAAGGCCAGATTGTCCAGCGTGAAGGCGACGGACAATCCGAGCGCGAGGTTGGCAAGCAAATCCATCAGAGCACCGGCCAGATCGGAATGTTCAGCCCAAGGCCGAAGACGAACACCGAAACGCAGAACACCGCCATCAGCAGGCCGAAGGCGGCCGCCTCCACCCAGCGGCGGTCGGGTGCCGCCAGCGTGGCGATCAGCACGGCCACCAGCGTGGTCGGCGCGATTCCCAGCGTGTTCATGGCGGCGGCGAAGAACAGGATCGTGCCCAGCACGACGACCAGCGGCTTCCAGCCCAGGCGCGGAAACGGATTGCCGCTGAACAGCACGCCCTTGGCGGTGATGACGCCCCCCAGACCGAGCAGGCACAGCGACAGCACGCGCGGCAGGTAGCCCGCGCCCATGCGCATGCCCGAACCCATGGACAGGTCGAGCGACAGAATGAAACCGGCGGCACCCGCCGCCACGAAGATCAGGCCCGCGGCAGCGTCCTGCGAACTGCCCACACGCATCGAACGGCGTCCTCCCTGGTCTGCCTTTTTCTCGCGCCGGCCTTGTGTCACGCGCGGCGGCTGCGGATCGGATTGAAGGCTGATGATGGGTAATGGCGCTCCCCGCTCGCGAGGGGACGGTCCCGGGGAGCGCCGACCGCGCCGATCACTCGGCGACGATCTTGTTTTCCTTGATGACCTTGGCCCAGCGCTCGGTGTCGGCGCGGATCAGCGCGGCGAACTCCTCCGGCGAGCTGGCGACCGGCTCGACGCCGAGCTGGAGCATGCGCTTGCGCACGTCCGGGTCGGCCATGATCTTGCGGATCTCGCCGCTCAGGCGGTCGATGACCTCCTTCGGCGTGCCCTTCGGCGCCATAATGCCGCCCCAGGCCGAGACGCTGAAGCCGGGGAAGCCGGCGTCGGCGACCGTCGGCAGTTCGGGCAGAAGCTCCGACCGCTTGGCGTTGCCGATGGCGATCGCCCGCACCTTGTTGTCGCGGATGTGCGGCAGGGCCGTGATGATGTCGGAGAACATGAAGGGCACCTGGCCCGCCAGCACGTCGGTCATGGCCGGCGCCGCCCCCTTGTAGGGGATGTGCACCATGTCGAAGCCGCCGACGCTCTTCAGCTGCTCGATGGCCAGATGGCCGAAGCTGCCGTTGCTGGAGCTGGTGTAGCTGAACTCGCCGGGCTTGTCCTTGGCCAGCTTGATGACGTCCTGGAAGGTCTTCGCCGGAACGTCCAGGTTGACGACCATCACCATCGGCAGGTCGTAGGTCTGGCCGATCGGCGCGAAATCCTTGGCCACGTCGAAGGGCATCTTCGGCTGAAGGCTGGGATGCACGGCGAGCTGCGCGGTGGCCGCGATGATCGTGTAGCCGTCCGGCGCCGCCTTGGCGCCCTGGTCGGTCCCGATGATGCCGCCGGCACCCGGACGGTTGTCGATCACCACCGATTGCCCCAGGCTTTCGCTCAGCTTCTGGCCGACGAGGCGCGCAACGACGTCGGTCGGGCCGCCCGGCGGGAACGGAACGATGAAGCGGATCGGCTTGGACGGATAGGTGTCGGCGGCGGCGGTCTGGATCACGGCAAACAAAGCGATGCCGACGGCCAACGCCCCTTTCAGGAACGGCTTCAAGAGCTTCTTCCTCTCTGTGTTTCGCGGAATTTTTTCTGATGGTCGGCCGGCTGGAGCCTGCCGTTTTCTTGGCCGGCCGAGGCGCCGGCGGGACGGACGGGGATATTGAACCGACCGCGATCGATCCTGCAACGATTTTCCGCATTGCGGACCGTATGGACCGCAATGCGGTTCATGCAAGGCTCTGTCGCATCCCCTGGTTCCATTTTTTAGAGTATCAACAACGCCGATTCAGGGAACCCGTTCCGAAATGCGGAACATGCGTTCCATTTTCATCGTTGCTTTTTCCCGTCCGGCTGGGACAGACTTTCCCCCACGGCATTGCGGGAGCGCGGCCGACAGGGAGCCAAGGGCCGCCGGCCGAACGGGCCCCGAGAAAACCCACAAGGATAATCAGGAATGTCGAGAAAGGTTGTGATCACCTGCGCGTTGACCGGGTCCTTCGACACCGTGTCGCGGAATCCGGCCGTGCCGGTGACGCCCGCGCAGATCGCCGAATCCGCCATCGGCGCCGCGCGGGCCGGCGCCGCCATCGCCCACATCCATGTGCGCGACCCGGACACCGGCAAGCCGAGCATGGACCTGAAGCTCTACCGCGAGGTGGTCGAGCGCATCCGCGACAGCGGCGAGGACGTCGTCATCAACCTGACCACCGGCGCCGGCGCCCGCTTCATTCCGGACGAGGCCGACCCGCGCCGGGGCGCGCCGGGCACCACGCTGGCGTCGCCGGAAGCGCGCGTCGAGCACATCCTGGAGCTGAAGCCGGAGCTGTGCTCGCTCGACATCGGCAGCATGAATTTCGGCGAGCATGTGTTTGTGAACATCCCGGCCCATCTCCGCCGCATGGCCGAGCTGATCCGCGAGGCCGGCACCAAGCCGGAGCTGGAGGTCTTCGACGCCGGTCACGTCGAGCTGGCGAAGAAGCTGATCGCGGACGGCCACATCACCGGAACCCCGCTGTTCCAGCTCTGCCTCGGCATCCCGCACGGCGCCCCGGCGAGCACCGAAACGATGCTCTACATGCGCGGCCTGCTGCCGGCGGATGCCCAATGGTGCGCCTTCGGCATCTCGCACCATGAATTCCCCATGGTCGCGCAGGCCGCCATCCTCGGCGGGCAGGTGCGCGTCGGGCTGGAGGACAACCTCTACATCGGCCGTGGCCGTCTGGCGGAGAGCAACGCCCAGCTCGTGGAGCGCGCGGTGACCATCG
>JAEZID010000229.1 GCA_023416195.1 Pseudomonadota bacterium
CGCGTCCCCGTCGCCAACCGAATCGGCGCGGAGGGGGAGGGCTTCAGGATCGCCATGAAGGGGCTGGACGGCGGGCGCCTGAACATCGCCGCCTGCTCCATCGGCGGCGCGCGCTTCTGCCTGGAGCAGGCCATCGCCTACACCGGCGAGCGCAAGCAGTTCGGCAAGCCGCTGAACGCCTTCCAGGCGCTCCAGTTCAAGATCGCCGACATGGCGACGGAGCTGGACGCGGCCCGCCTGATGCTGCACCGGGCGGCCAGCAGCCTGGACGCCGGCTCGGCCGAGGCCACCACCCATTGCGCCATGGCGAAGCGCTTCGCCACCGACGTCGGCTTCCAGGTCGTGAACGAGGCGCTGCAGCTGCACGGCGGCTACGGCTACATCAAGGAATACCCGATCGAGCGGTATTTCCGGGATCTGCGCGTGCACCAGATCCTCGAAGGCACCAACGAAATCATGCGCGTCATCATCGCCCGCCAGCTCATCGGCGGCTGATTTCCGTGAATCCGCCGGCGACCAACGCCGGGCGACGTAAAAGGGGGGAAACCATGGCGACTATCGCCTTTATCGGGCTCGGCAACATGGGCGCGCCGATGATGCGCAACCTGTTGAAGGCGGGCCACACGGTCCACGCCTTCGACCTGTCGGAGGCCGCCTGCACCGCCGCGCGCGAGGCCGGCGCCACCGTCGCCGCGAACCCGGGCGCCGCCGCCGCGGAGGCCGAGGTGGTCGTCACCATGCTGCCCGCCGGCAAGCACGTGCGCGAGGTCTATACTGGCGACGGCGGGATCATCGCCCGCGCCAAGCCGAACAGCCTGTTCATCGACAGCTCCACCGTGGACGTGGACTCCGCCCGCGCGGTGGCCGAGGCGGCGAAGAAGGCGGGGCACGTCATGGTCGATGCCCCGGTGTCCGGCGGCGTCGGCGGCGCCGAGGCCGGCACCCTGACCTTCATGGTCGGCGGCGACGACGACGCCTTCCAGCGCGCCGAGCCGATCCTCGGCGCCATGGGCAAGGCGATCATCCACGCCGGGGGCCCCGGCAACGGGCAGGCCGCGAAGATCTGCAACAACATGATCCTCGGCATCTCGATGATCGCGGTGTCGGAAGCCTTCGCGCTCGCCGAGAAGCTGGGCCTTGAGTCGCAGAAGCTGTTCGACATCGCGTCGAAGTCGTCGGGCCAGTGCTGGTCGCTGACCACCTATTGCCCGGTGCCGGGGCCGGTCCCGACCTCGCCGGCCAACCGCGACTACGCGCCGGGCTTCGCCGCCGCCATGATGCTGAAGGATCTGAAGCTGGCGGTCGAGGCCGGGCAGAGCACCGGCAGCCCGCTGCCGCTGGGCGGCGAGGCGGCCCAGATCTACACCCTGTTCTGCAACGCCGGCTTCGGCGGCAAGGACTTCTCCGGCATCGTGAACATGCTGCGAGGCAAGTCATGAGTGCTGCTGACACTCCCATGTTCGAAGCGCGGGGCGTCTCCCTGCGCTTCGGCGGCGTCCAGGCCCTGACCGACGTCAGCTTCCACATCAAGAAGGGGGAGCTGTTCTCGATCATCGGGCCGAACGGCGCGGGCAAGACCTCCATGGTCAACTGCATCTCCGGCCGCTACCGCCCGACCGACGGCAAGGTCTATTTCAAGGGCCAGGACGTCACGGGCATGACGCCCAACCACCGGGCTTCGCTCGGCATCGGCCGCACCTTCCAGAATCTGGCGCTGTTCGGCCACATGACGGTGCTCGACAACATCATGGTCGGGCGCCATCACCTGCTGAAGAACAACTTCCTGACCGGCGCGCTCTACTGGTTCACCGGCGCCCGCCAGGAAGAGCTGGCGCACCGCCGCGAGGTCGAGGAGATCATCGACTTCCTGGAAATCCAGCACGTGCGCAAGGCCACGGCCGGCACCCTGTCCTACGGCCTGCGCAAGCGCGTGGAACTGGCCCGCGCCATCGCGCTGAAGCCCGACCTGATCCTTCTGGACGAGCCGATGGCCGGCATGAACCTGGAAGAGAAGGAGGACATGGCCCGCTACATCGTCGACCTCAACGAGGAGTGGGGCATGACCGTGGTGATGATCGAGCACGACATGGGCGTCGTGATGGACATCTCCCACCGCGTGATGGTGCTGGAGTTCGGCAAGAAGATCGCCGAGGGCTCGCCCGAGGAGGTCCTGGCCGATCCGCGCGTCAAGCGTGCCTACCTCGGCGAGGACGACGAGGAAGAGGCGGCGCCCCCCCAACAGCAGCCCCCTCGGAAGCAGGAGGTCGCGTGATGGCTCTCCCCGATCTGAACGTCTACGACACGCTGCCGAAGCTGTTGGCCCTGCACGCGCGCGACCACGGCGCCGACGTGGCGATGCGCGAGAAGGACTTCGGCATCTGGCGCGAATTCACCTGGGCCGACGTGCACGCCCGCGTGCGCGCCTTCACGCTGGGCCTGATCCAGCTGGGCGTCGAGCGCGGCCACGTTCTGGCGCTGCTCGGCGACAACCGGCCGGACTGGGTGATGGGCGAAGTCGCCGCCCACGCCATGGGCGCGATGAGCCTGGGCATCTACCGCGACGCCATGGACGAGGAGGTCGCCTACCTCATCACCTACGCCGATGTGCACATCGTCTTCGCGGAGGACGAGGAGCAGGTCGACAAGCTGCTGAACCTGGGCGAGCGCCTGCCCACCCTGAAGCGGATCATCTATTCCGACCCGCGCGGCATGCGCAAATACTCCGACCCCCGCCTGATGGAGGCGTCGGAGCTGGTGCGGCTGGGCGAGGAACTGCACAAGCAGAAGCCCAACCTTTACGACGAGATGGTCGCCCAGACGAAGGGCGAGGACGTGGCGGTGCTCTGCACCACCTCGGGCACGACCTCCAACCCGAAGCTGGCGATGCTGCCGGCGGGCCGCCTGCTGCGCCACTGCGCCAGCTACCTGTCGGTGGACCCGAAGGGGCCGGAGGACGAGTATGTCTCCGTGCTGCCGCTGTCCTGGATCATGGAGCAGATCTACGCGGTCGGCATGGGCATCCTGTCGCGGATGCGCGTGAACTTCGTCGAGGAAGCCGAGACGATGATGAACGACTTCCGCGAGATCGGGCCGAGCTTCGTGCTGTTCGCCCCGCGGCTGTGGGAGCAGATCGCCGCCGACGTGCGGGCGCGCATGATGGACGCCTCGCCCTTCAAGCAGCGGATGTACGCCTGGGGCATGAGGCTGGGGCTGGAGGCCCTGGAGCAGGGGCGGCGGTCGTGGCTGGCCGACCACATCCTGTTCCGCGCGCTGCGCGACCGGCTGGGCTTCACCAACCTGACCTCGGCGGCCACCGGCGGGGCGGCGCTGGGGCCGG
>JAEZID010000249.1 GCA_023416195.1 Pseudomonadota bacterium
CGGGCGCCGATCAAAAGGACTTTCAAATCGATGCGAATCGAGCACCCGCGCCTTCCCATTCAACGCAGGCGCGCGTTCTGGACGCGGCCCAGGTGACATGGCGACGAATTCAGGCGCACATCGCCCGTGCGGCTGCCTGAACGTTACGGTTTTACTGGTCCGCCCGGCGGACAACCCGTCGAGTAACCCTCCGCCCCGCTCGCTGTTCTTCTGGTCCGCTCAAAACGAGGAGGACACCATGGGCCTGTTCGATTTCTTCCGCCGCGATGCCGGCGAGAAGGTCAACGACGCCGATACCCCGACGCCGGAGGAACTGAAGCAGCACGTCGCGCAGCTGGGTCTGCCGGCCAACGCGCTCGACATCCAGGTCAAGGACGACACCGTGACCGTGCGCGGCAGCGTCGCGTCGCAGGAGGAGAAGGAGAAGATCGCCGTCGCGCTGGGCAACGTGAAGGGCGTGTCGCGGGTGGACGACCAGACCGGCGTGGTCCGCTCCGGCCAGGATCAGCCGACCGTGGCGCCCACCGAGCAGCCGAATCTCCAGTCGCAGTTCCACACGGTGGAAAAGGGCGACACGCTGTCGGCCATAGCGCAGAAGGTCTACGGCGACGCCAAGCTCTACAATCGAATTTTCGAGGCGAACAAGCCGATGCTGACGGACCCGAACAAGATCTATCCGGGACAGGTGCTCCGCATTCCGCCGCGGTAGGGCCGGATGGGCTTGAGAGGAATCGGTAAAAGAGACAAGGCAGGTCCTCCACACGGGGGCCTGCCGCCTTCCGGCGAATGGTGCGGTCGAGAAGACTCGAACTTCCACGGCATTTCTGCCACAGCGACCTCAACGCTGCGCGTCTACCAATTCCGCCACGACCGCAATTCGTCCAACGGGCCGACAGGCAGCCCGAGGTGAGGTGTCAAACGAGAGATGGTGGAGCCAAGGAGGATCGAACTCCTGACCTCTACAATGCCATTGTAGCGCTCTCCCAGCTGAGCTATGGCCCCACGTTCATCTCTGTACAGCCCCAACACTGGTAAGGTGTTGGTGCGCTTGGAGGGACTCGAACCCCCACGGCCTTTCAGCCACTAGGACCTGAACCTAGCGCGTCTACCAATTCCGCCACAAGCGCGTCCCGCGTCGTTCTGGGTGACTGCGGGGAGGCGGATATAGGCCGAACCGGCCCCCCGCCGCAAGCAAAATTTTTCACGCTCGAAGGTGGTAGCGTTGGGACGGGAAAAGGGAGCGGGAAAACAGCCGGGGCCGCGCGCGGCGAAGCGTCGGCGCGGCCCCGGTTTCCGATGAGGACGGCGCTAGGCGTGGTCAGCGGTCAGCGGTCTGCGGGACGACCGGAACGCCGTCGAGATCGCGCGGCAGGTCGCTCGGCACGTCCGAGCGGAACTTCACCGTCAGCGCGTAATCCGACCCGACCTGCGCGACCTCCACGCGGTCCATGCCGGGCAACTGGCTCAAGGTCGCCAGATAGCGGTCGCGGGCGGCTTCGGCGGCTTCCTTCGAAACAGGCATGCTGACCTCCCTATGGTTTATGGCTCCAGGTTTTTGGTAAGACTGGGGTCGAATGTTTGCTGGGTCAACACTCCAAAAGCGAGAGAGACAGACTGTCACATCGCCGTGACAGGGGACCGTCACCGGACCAGCCCCCTTTTGCGTCGGCGCTTTTGACGCTAGGAGTCGCTGCCCCGCGCCGCAAGCGGCGCCGCTGAAATGAGCCAGGACGTCGATGCCCTTCCCTTCCGCCCTCGGCCGCCGGATCGGCCCCGCCACGCTTGCCGGCCTCCTGTTCGCCGGGCTGCTGCTCGCCGGCCCCCTGTCCCCGGCACCGGTGTCTCCGGCGTTGGCCCAGAATGCCGCGCCGCCCGTGTCCGAGGCCGCCGACTTCAAAACGCGCCTGACGCAATGGCAGGACACGCTGAACAAGGCCGCCAACCGCCTCGCCGCCGGCGATCTGGACAACGCGGAGTATGAGGCGCTGCGCGCCCAGCTGCTCGCCGTCCAGCAGGCGGCGCGGGAGGCCGGCGGCGCTTCCACCGCCTCGCGCGAGACGGCGCAGCGCATGCTGGACGCCCTCGGCCCGGCCCCGGCCCAGGGCGCCGCGCCGGAGGCCGCCGCCATCGCCGCCGAGCGCAAGCGCCTGTCGCAGACTATCGCCGAGGTGGAGGGGCGCGGCAAGCAGGCCGACCTGATCGTCGCCCGCGCCGACATCCTGCTGCGCACGGCCGCCGACCAGCGCATGACCCAGCTGACCGAGCAGATCGTGAAGCGCGGGCCGGTGCCCCTGTCGCCGGTCAGCTGGGCCGCTCTGCCCGAACAGCTCGCCTATGTCCAGGAACGGGTCGGGCGCGCCTTCGCCATCGTTCTGGCGGAGGATGAATGGCGCGACCGCCTGTACGGGCTGGGCGCGCTGGCCGCCGTCCTGGTGCTGGCGGCGTGGCCGTTGCGCCGGGCGCTGCGCCGCTATGGCCACCGCGACGGGGTGGAGCGGCCGAGCTACCGGCAGCGGGTCGCCGCCATGGCGGTGGAGGCGCTGGCCCGCTGCGTCATGCCGGTGGTCCCGACGCTGGCGATCACGGCTTCCCTGGTCGGGCTGCTGCGCGACGTGTCCGACGCCGGGCCGCTGACCGCCCTTCTGCTGGGCCTGTCCGGCGGCCTGACCGCCTTCTTCCTGGTGACCGGCGTGGCCCGCGCCATCCTGTCGCCGGACCATCCGGCGTGGCAGCTCGCCGACCTGTCCCCCGACAGCGCCCGCCGGCTGGTGCGCCGGATCTCGCTGGCGGCGGTCGGCCTCGCCGTCGCCGGCACCGGTATCGGCCTGTTGGAAGGCATGTTCATGCCGCCGGAACTGCGCTCCGTCATCGGGCTCGGCACCATGGCGCTGGTCGCGCTGTCGCTGCTGTCCCTGCTGCCCGACCGGCTGTGGATCGCCGCCCCGGTCGCGGAGGAGGTGGACGACTGCGGCTGTCCGGAACCGGCGGAGACGGAGCCGGCCCCGCCGAGCGCCGTGTGGCCGCGCCTGCGCCTCGCCATCAGCGGCATCGCCGTGACGGCGCTCGCGGCGGCGGCGGCGGGCTACCTGGCCGGGGCGATCTATGCATCGAAGCTGATGCTGACCACCATCATCGTCGGCGGCGTCCTGCTGGTGGCGCGCGGCGTGCTGCGGGAGCTTCTGTGCGTCCTGCTGGAACGCGGCAACGGGCAGGTGGCGGAGGTCCGCAACCTCGTGGTCGCCACCGACAAGGGCCGGCGCCTGCTGGGCCACGTTGGCCGGGTGAGCATCGACGTCTCCCTGCTGGCCGTGGCGTCCTTCTTCCTGATGCCGCTGACCGGCATGACCCTGTCGGAAATGAAGGGGCTGGCCGACAGCTTTCTGAGCGGGGTCACGGTGGGCGGCGTGCGGATCGCGCCGGGCGACATCCTGTCGGCGCTGCTGGTGCTGGCCTCCATCGTCGCGGTGACCCGCTTCGTGCAGCGCCAGCTGGACGAGCGCATCCTCGGCCGCGTCGGCATCGACGAGGGTGTGCGCAACTCCATCCGCACCGGTGTCGGCTATCTGGGCACCACGCTGGCGGTGCTGGTGTCGGTCGGCACGCTGGGCCTCGACCTGTCCAGCCTGGCCATGATCGCCAGCGCGCTGTCGGTCGGCATCGGCTTCGGTTTGCAGAACGTCGTCAGCAACTTCATCTCCGGCCTGATCATGCTGGTCGAACGGCCGATCAAGGTTGGCGACTGGGTCGTGGTGAACGGGATGGAGGGCACGGTCCGCCGCATCAGCGTGCGCGCCACGGAGATTCAGACCTTCCAGCGCGCCTCCGTCATCATCCCGAACTCGGAATTCATCTCCAAGGCGGTGGTGAACTGGACGCTGAAGGACAAGACCACGCGCATCGAGATCAAGCTGCGCGTCACCTACGATTCCGACGTCCGCCTCGTCCACGATCTGCTTCTGAAGATCGCGCAGGGGCACGAGCAGGTGCTGCGCGTGCCGGAGCCGGTGGTGATGTTCCGCGACTTCGGCCCGAGCGGCCCGGAATTCGAGCTGCGCAGCTTCGTCGCCACCACCGAGCACATCCTGCCGGTGCGCAACGAGCTGCGCATGCGCATCATGGAGGAGTTCCGCGCCCACGGCATCCAGATGCCCTTCGACCAGCGCGTCGTCCACATGCCGAAG
>JAEZID010000301.1 GCA_023416195.1 Pseudomonadota bacterium
GTCTCGACCGGCGCAAGGCCCGCGCGGGGCAGCGGGCGGCTCGGGATTTCGGCCAGCAGGCCGCCGACGCCCATGCGCATCACGTCGGCGCGCGTCACCGGCACGCCGGCCGCCACGCGCTGAAGCACCCAGTCGAAGCCGTTCAGCTTGGGCGACCGCGCGCAGCCCGGCAGCCCCAGCACCGGCCTGTCCCCGATCCGCGCCATCAGCAGCAGGTTGCCCGGATCGACCGGCATGCCGAAATGCTCCACCGTGCCGCCCGCCCGCTCGATGGCCGAAGGCAGCACGTCGCGCCGGTCGGTGATGGCCGACGCCCCGGCGATCAGCAGCAGATCCACCGGCCCGACCGCCGCGATGGCCTCGGCCAGCGCCGCCTCGTCGTGGTCGCAGCGGGTCTCCGTCTCCAAACGCCCGCCCAGCGCCTCCAGCCGCTCGCGCGTCACGCCCACGGTCTTGTCGAGCACGCTGTCCTTCACGCCCGGCAGGCGGGTCTGGATCAGCGCCGCCGACAGCGGGCGGAAACCGGCCACGCGCAAGGGCTCGGCCTCCGCCTCGGCGGCCTCGACGCAGGCTTGCGGGGCCGCGAAGGGAATGATCTTGACCGTCGCGACCATCTGCCCCGGCTCGACCGCCGCGAAGGCGGGCAGAGTGGCGACGGTCACGCTTTCATCGATCAGGTTGATGGCGTCGATGCAGGTCGGATCCAGGACCAGCAGCCCCCGCGTCTCGGCGAACAGGTTGACGCGGCCGGTGAAGGCCGCGCCCGCCTTCACATTCTCGCCCGTCAGCGCCCTGGCGACGCGCGCCGCCGCCGCGTCCTCTCCGACGTCGCCGTTGCCCAGCGTCGCCGCGACGACCGTGTCGAATCCGGCCTCGCGCAGCGCGCTGACGTCTTCGGCGCTCAGCACCCGGCCCTTTTTGAAGCTGACGGGACCACGGCGCACCGAATGCGCCAGGATGGCGCCCTCGGCGTCGTCCAGCGGCAGCGGGCCGAAGAACATGGCGACCTCCCTTACGTCGCGCTTCCCCTACGACGCACGGCGGTGATCTGGGCCATGACCGACACGGCGATTTCGGCCGGCGTCACCGCCCCGATGTCCAACCCGACCGGCGCGTGGATGCGGGTCAGCTCGGCGTCGCTCAATCCCTGTTCCTTCAACCGTTCCAGGCGCTTGGCGTGCGTTCCTTTGCTTCCGAGCGAACCCACGTAAAAGGCCGGCGAGCGCAGCGCCACCAGCAGCGCCGGATCGTCCAGCTTCGGGTCGTGGGTCAGCGTGACCACCGCCGTGCGCGAGTCGATCTTCAACCGCGCCAACGCTTCGTCCGGCCAGGCGTCGTCCAGCACCACGCCGGGAAAGCGCGTTTCGGTGGCAAAGAACCCGCGCGGATCGATCACCGTGACCGCGTAGCCGGTCAGCGCGGCGATCGGCGCCAGCGCCTGCCCGATGTGCACCGCCCCGACCACCAGAAGGCGCAGCGGCGGGTTGTGCGCGTGGACGAACAGGCGCAGCCCCTCGTCATCGTCCGGATCGGTGATCAGGCCGGAACGGTCCTGGCGCAGACGTTCGCGCACCTCCGCCAGAAGATCGTCCTCCAGCCCGAAGCCGCCATGCACGGCGTCTTCAAAAACAAGGGTTTGCAGCCCGCTGTTCAGATCCGTGACGAGCGCCACGGGGATCGAATCCGCCTTCGCCGCCAGCAGCCGGTCGAGGATATCGCGCTTCATTCCACCGCCTCGACATAGACCTGCACCTGACCGCCGCAGGCCAGCCCGACTTCCCAGGCCATTTCGTTGCTGACGCCGAAGGACAGCAGGCGCGGCTCGCCGTCCTCCATGGTCTTTCGCGCCTCGTGCACCACGGCGCCCTCGCTGCAGCCGCCGGAGACGGAGCCGACCATGGCCCCCGCCTCGTCCACGGCCAATTGGCTGCCCACCGGCCGGGGCGACGAGCCCCAGGTGGCAACCACCGTCGCCACGGCCACCTTGCGCCCCTCGGCGCGCCAGCCGGCGGCCTGTTGCAGAATGTCGTCGGTCATGCCGCCTCCCTCAGCCACTTGCGCAACCCCTCCGCCCGTCGGGGGCCTTCGCGGTTCAGCGCGTCGGCCAGCCCGGCCAGGCTGTCCAGATTGTGCACCGGGCGGAAATCGTCCACATGCGGCAACAGCGCCCGGATACCCGAAGATTTCGGTGCGAACCCCTCCCAGCGCAACAGGGGATTCAGCCAGACGAGCCGCCGGCAGCTCTTGTGCAGCCGATCCGCCTCCGCCGCAAGCCCTTCGCCGGCGTCCCGGTCCAGCCCGTCGGTGATCAGCAGAACCACTGCCCCCTGTCCCAGCACCCGCCGCGCCCAGGTCCGGTTGAAGGCGTGCAGGGCCGAGCCGATGCGCGTGCCGCCCGACCAGTCCTCCACCGCCGCCGACACGGCGTCCAGCGCCACGTCCACGTCCTTGTGCCGCAGATGGCGCGTGATGTTGGTCAGCCGCGTCCCGAACACGAAGCTGTAGACCCGGTCGCGGTCGTTGGTCACCGCGTGCATGAAGTGCAGCAGCATCCGCGAATAGCGCGTCATGGAACCGGAAATGTCGCACAGCACCACCAGCGGCGGCGGCCGGGTGCGCCGCCTGCGCCGCGCCAGCTCCGCCAGATCGCCCCCCGACCGCAGCATCCGCCGCAACGTCGCGCGCGGGTCCACGCGCTCCCCCCTCGGGTCGGTGCGGTAGCGCCGCGTCGCCGCCTCCGCCACCGGCAGGGCGATGCGGGCGAGCATCTGCCTGGCCTGCGCCAATTCCTCCGTGGACATCTTCTCGAAGTCCTTGGCCTGCAACCGCTCCTGCGCGGAGACGGTGAAGGCGGCGTCCAGCTCGATTTCGGTCTTCTCCGGCCCTTCGGCCTCCGGGCCGCCGCCCTTCAGCGCCTCGGCGACGCGCCGCGACAGGTGATCCCGGTCGGACGGCATCTCCGTCCGGATCGTCGGCAGCATCAGCCCCATCATCCGCTTCAGGATGTCCGGGTTGCGCCAGAACACATGAAATGCCTGATCGAAGACCTCCCTTTGGTCGCGCCGGTTCACGAACACCGCGTGCAGCGCCCAATAGAAATCCGCCCGGCTGCCGATCCCGACCGCCTCGACCGCTTCCACCGCCTGCAACAGCTTGCCCGGCCCGACCGGCAGCCCCGCCGCCCGCAGCGCGCGGGCGAAGTGCATGAGGTTGACCGCAAGCCCGCGTTCGCTGCCGGTCATCGTGCCGCCATCATCGCGCTGTTGTGGCCGAAAGTTCGGTCTTCACCTGGGTCAGAATGCGCGCCGCCTCGCTGCCCTGGATGCGGGCGATGTCGTCCTGGTATTTCAGCAGCGTGCCCAGCGTGTCGTTGATGGTCGCCGGGTCCAGTTCCAGCTGGTTCAACTCGACCAGAGCCTGCGCCCAGTCCAGAGTCTCCGCCACGCCCGGCGCCTTGTACAGGTCCATGCCCCGCAAGCTCTGCACGAAGCCCACGACCTGCGCCGCCAGCCGCGCGTCTGCCTCCGGCGCCTTGACCTTGAGGATGGCGCGCTCCCGCTCCGCCGAGGGGTAATCGACCCAGTGGTAGAAGCAGCGCCGCTTCAGCGCGTCGTGGATCTCGCGCGTGCGGTTTGAGGTCAGGATGACGATGGGCGGCTCCGGCGCGCGGATCGTGCCGAACTCCGGAATCGTCACCTGGAAATCCGACAGGACCTCCAGAAGATAGGCCTCGAACGGCTCGTCCGTGCGGTCCAGCTCGTCGATCAACAGCACCGGCGCGCCGGCCAAATCCGGTTCCAGAGCCTGCAACAGCGGCCGCTTGATGAGGAACCTCTCGGAGAAGATGTCCGCCCCCAGCGTGTCCCGGTCGCGGTCGCCCGCCGCCTCGGCCAGCCGGATTTCCATCATCTGCCGGGCGTAGTTCCACTC
>JAEZID010000381.1 GCA_023416195.1 Pseudomonadota bacterium
TGGGGCCGGTGCTGGGCGGCCTGATGGTCGCCGGCCGCATCGGCGCCGCCATGGCGGCCGAGATCGGCACGATGCGCGTGACCGAGCAGATCGACGCCCTGTCCACGCTGTCCACCAACCCGTTCAAGTATCTGGTGGCGCCGCGCCTGCTGGCCGGCCTGACCATGCTGCCGCTGCTGGTTCTGGTGGCCGACATCATCGGCGTGTTCGGCGGCTTCCTCGTCGGCGTCTACCGGCTGGACTTCAACCCGTCCTCCTACATCAACCGGACCTGGGAGTTCCTGGAGCCGATCGACGTCATCTCCGGCCTGGTGAAGGCGGCGGTGTTCGGCTTCGTGGTCGCGCTGATGGGCTGCTACCACGGCTACCATTCCAAGGGCGGCGCGCAGGGCGTCGGCGCGGCGACGACCAACGCGGTGGTCTCCGCCTCGATCCTGATCCTGGTGTGGAACTACCTCATCACCGGCATCTTCTTCTCGACGAAGTGAGCGCAGTCATGACGCAGGTCCCGAAGATCGCGCTCAAGGGCGTCCACAAGCATTTCGGCCCCAAGACGGTGCTGAACGGCATCGACCTGGAGGTCGGCCGGGGCGAATCGCTGGTGGTCATCGGCGGGTCGGGCACCGGCAAGTCGGTGATGCTGAAGTGCATCCTGGGCCTGCTGACGCCGGACTCCGGCTCCATCCGCGTGGACGGCGAGGAGACCACCCGGCTGCGCCCGCGCGAGCGGGAAAAGCTGCTGCACAAGTTCGGCATGCTGTTCCAGGGCGCCGCCCTGTTCGACAGCCTGAAGGTGTGGGAGAACGTCGCCTTCGGCCTGATCCAGGGCGCGCACATGCCCCGCCCCCAGGCCAAGGAGATCGCGCTTGCCAAGCTCGCCGCCGTGGGCCTCGGGCCGGAGGTCGGCGAGCTGTCCCCGGCGGAGCTGTCGGGCGGCATGCAGAAGCGCGTCGGCCTCGCCCGCGCCATCGCCGACGAGCCGGAGATCATCTTCTTCGACGAGCCGACCACCGGCCTCGACCCGATCATGGCCGACGTGATCAACGAACTGATCGTGAAGTGCGTGAAGGATCTGGGTGCGACGGCGGTGACGATCACCCACGACATGGCCTCGGCCCGCAAGATCGCCGACCGGATCGCCATGATCTACCAGGGCCGGATCATCTGGACCGGCCACGCCAAGGACATCGACAATTCCGGCAACCCGTTCGTGGATCAGTTCGTCCACGGCAAGGCGGAAGGGCCGATCAAGATGCAGGTGCGCGCGCTGTAGCGCCGGCACCCGATACGCCAAACGCATTGGGATCCGGGCGGACCGGCCTGCGGCCGGCCCGATGCTCAAGAGCCGGACGCTCACAGACCGTTTCGAAACGTTCGTTTCCAAACAGGCGCTCAGGGCTTCGACTCAGCCAGCCTCCGCTTCAATTCGGTGACGGTGACGCCTCCCACGGCGATGTCGTCGTCGGGCAGCTCATGAATCGCAACGAGGAAAAGCTCCTTCGGGATGCCGGTCACTTTTGCCGAGACATCGGTCAACTGCTGGATCAGCTCCGCCTTGACCTCTTTCCTCAACTGGCCGGATTCGAAAACGATGACGGGCACGCTCCATCCTCCTCGATTTTTCAGTCCTTGACGTTCGCCTCGACGAACTTCTCGATCTTGGCGAGGAGCAGCGGCGGCGTCTGAAGCATCGGGTAATGCCCGGCGTTCTGGATCGTCTCCACCGTCAGGTTCTTGTAAGCGGCCTCGAACCTCGGGCGCTCGGCGGCTTCCTGATAAAAGGGGATGTCGTCGGCTCCGGTGATGAGCAGAACCGGGATATCCAGACCGACGACGGCGGCACTGACGTCGGTGCTGGTGAACATCTTCAGATAGCCCAACATCGGCTCGCGGGTGGTCGCGTTGCGCGCGATGGCCAGCTTGTGGTCGATCCACGCGTCGGTGTAGCGCTGGGCGACGCGGGCCTTGATGGCGCCGCGCATGGCGTCGTCGGTGTCGATCACCGCCACCAGCCGCTGGAAGCCGGCGTCGTCGGTCTTGAAGCCCGTGGCCGGGACCGGGGTGACGGCGATCAGGCTTTTGATGCGGGGCTTGTCCTTTGCGGCCATGGCCTGGGCGATCAGGCCCGACATGGAATGGCCGACGACGTGAAAGCGCTTGTGCCCCAGCTTGTCCATCAGCGCGAACATGTCCGACACGGCCTCGTCGGCGGTGTAGTCGCCCCTCACATCCTTGGACCAGCCGTAGCCGCGCAGGTCGGCGAACACGTAGGTGAAGGCCTTCGTGTTGAGAAAGGGCAGCAGGCCGGCGTAGTTGCTGTGGTCGCCCATCCACTCGTGCATGACGAGGATCGCTTCCGGCCCCGTCCCCACCGTGCCATGACCGACGATGAAGGAACCGGACGCGGAGACGGACGGGGGACTGGCGATGAAGCGCGGGGCGTCGGCCGCCGTCGCGGCTGACGCGATGGTCAAGGCGCAGAGAGCCGCAAGACCGAAGGCGGATCGACGGAGAAGGGAGAGAGGGCCGAGGAGCGGTGAACGCGCGCCACGCTTCTGCGGCTTTTCATTGCCATAGGAAGAGGAAACGCCACCGATTTCCATGACTGGACTCCCCGCACCGTCGAAAACGGAGAAACGTTAGAATTTGTAAAATGTTTTTGCAACGGTTCGGGGTGTCGCAGGCCGGGGAGCTACGGGCGCGATGCGGAGCGGATGAGGCTCTCCCGCAATTCGGGCAAAAGGACGGCGCCGAGCATGGCGATCATCGGCAGGACGGCGTAATCGCCCGCCGCCGCCGCCTCGATCAGCTCGGCACGGGTAAGGAGTTCCAGGCGCATCTCCTCCAGGTCGCCGGAGTCCGCCTCGGCCACCTTGCGGGCGCCGCGCGCGTGGAACATGTGGCACGCGCAGCCACGGTGGTTGCCCTGCACCACATAGGAACCGAGCGCCGTCCATTCGGCGGCCTCGTAGCCGGTTTCCTCCAGCAGCTCCCGCTTCGCGGCGGCCAGCGGGTTCTCGCCGGGGGCCATCATCCCGGCCGGGAAGGTCAGGCTGACGCGCCGGGGGCCGTGCTTGTACTGCCGCAGCATCAGGGATCGGCCGGCCTCGTCCTCCACGAACATCAGGACGAAGTCGTTTTGATCCACTTGGTAAAAGCGCTCGATCCGGCGGCCATCGGGGAGTTCGATGGTTTCCTCGTGGACGCGCAGGAACGGGCTGGCGTCCAGCAGGATGCGGCGGTCGAGCACCGTCCAGGGCTTCAGTTCGTCAGACATAGGGCGGCTGGGTGTAACCGGCGGGGGAGAGAGTGAAGATCTCGCAACCGTCCTCGGTGATGCCGACCTGATGCTCGAACTGGGCGGACAGGGAACGGTCGCGGGTCACGGTGGTCCAGCCGTCGGACAAAATTTTCACGTCCGGCTTGCCGGCGTTCAGCATCGGTTCGATGGTGAAGACCATGCCGGGCTTCAGCAGCACGCCGGTGCCGCGCTTGCCGAAATGATCCACGTGCGGCGCGTCGTGGAAGACGCGGCCGATGCCGTGGCCGCCGAAATCGCGGACCACGCCGTAACGGTGGGATTCGGCCAGCGTCTGGATGGCGTGACCGATGTCGCCCAGCGTGTTGCCGGGCTTGGCGGCGGCGATGCCGGCCATCATCGCCTTGTAGGTGATGTCCACCAGCTTGCGCGCCTTCACGCCGATCTTCTCGCCGACGAAGAACATGCGGCTGGTGTCGCCGTACCAGCCGTCGAGGATCACCGTCACGTCGATGTTGACGATGTCGCCCTCGACCAGCGTCTTGTCGTCGCTGGGGATGCCGTGGTTGACGACGTGGTTGGGCGAAATGCAGCTGGCGTGCTGGTAGCCCTTGTAGCCGATGGTCGCGGGGATCGCGCCGTTGTCGCGCATGAAGGCTTCAATCAGCCGGTCGAGCTGCCCGGTGCTGACGCCCGGCACCACATGGGGCGTGATGTAGTCCAGCGTCGCCGCGGCCAGCCGGCCGGACTTGCGCATCGCCTCGAATTCCTCGGCCCCGTGCAGCGGAATGCGCCGCCCTTCCCTGTCAGCCACGTACTCACCTGTGTTCGTCATCGTCGTCACTCGCGGTTCTCCCCGCCCCCAACGCCATCCTTGGCTGTCCGGGCGTAGAACCTAACACCGGAACGGTCCGAGAAAAGCCCCAGTTTTCGATAGCTAGGGCATAGGATTTGCGGCGGGGGCTTGCTATATGTGGGGCGCCTCCGCCCCTAGACGCTGCTATACCTTTGGCCAAGCCCTCAACCCGCTACGCCTGCCAGTCGTGCGGCGCGACCTTCCCGAAATGGGCGGGACGCTGCGACGCGTGCGGCGAATGGAACACGCTCGTCGAGGAAGCCGCTCCGGAAAGCGCGCCCAAGGGGTTGGGCAGCGCGCGCGGGCGCCGGCTGGACTTCGTCGGGCTGGCCGGAACCAGCGAGGCGCCGCCGCGCCGCCTGACCAACATCGCCGAGTTCGACCGCGTGTGCGGCGGCGGGCTGGTGCCCGGCTCCGCGATCCTGATCGGCGGCGATCCGGGCATCGGCAAATCCACGCTTCTCCTCCAGGCGACGGCGCGGCTGGCGCAGGACCACCGCTGCGCCTACGTGTCGGGCGAAGAGGCGGTCGATCAGGTGCGGCTGCGCGCGCTGCGGCTGGGCTGCGTCTCGGCGCCGGTTCAGCTGGCATCGGCCACCAGTGTGCGCGACATCGTGGCGTCGATGGACGCCGCGGACGGGCCGGACATCATCGTCATCGACTCCATCCAGACGATGTATGTGGACAATCTGGACAGCGCGCCGGGCACCGTGGCGCAGGTCCGCGCCTCGGCCCAGGAGCTGATCCGCGCGGCCAAGCGGCGCGGCGTCGTGCTGCTGCTGGTCGGCCACGTCACCAAGGAAGGCATGATCGCCGGCCCCCGCGTGCTGGAGCACATGGTGGACACGGTGCTGTATTTCGAAGGCGAGCGCGGCCACCAGTTCCGCATCCTGCGCGCGGTCAAGAACCGCTTCGGCCCGACCGACGAGATCGGCGTGTTCGAGATGACCGACGTCGGCCTGGGCGAGGTCGCCAACCCCTCCGCCCTGTTCCTGGCGGAGCGGCGCGGCGACGTGTCGGGCGCCGCCGTCTTCGCCGGCATGGAGGGCACGCGCCCGGTGCTGGTGGAGGTGCAGGCTCTGGTCGCGCCCTCGCCGCTCGGAACGCCGCGCCGCGCCGTGGTCGGCTGGGATTCGGCGCGGCTCGCCATGGTTCTGGCGGTTCTGGAGGCGCGCTGCGGCGTGCAGATCGGCGCCAACGACGTCTATCTGAACGTCGCGGGCGGCCTGCGGATCACAGAGCCGGCGGCGGATCTCGCCGTCGCGGCGGCGCTGGTGTCGTCGCTGACGGGCGAGCCGGTGCCGGCGGACGCCGTGGTTTTCGGGGAGATCGGCCTGTCCGGCGAGGTGCGCGCCGTGGGCCAGAGCGACACCCGCCTGAAGGAAGCCGCAAAGCTGGGGTTTTCAACGGCCATCTTTCCGGCTAGACGGAACGGCCAAAGGGCCAGCCGCAACGACGGCGGCCTGAAGACGGTGGAACTGCATCACCTGGGCGAGCTGATGCCTCTGTTCCAGGCAACGCACCGGCGCGATTGAGGCAGTGAGTGGTACTGAGGGGCTGAGCGGCGTTATGGAGACTTTCCCGATCAATCCGGCGGATCTCGCCGTCATCGTCGTGCTTCTGCTGGCGGCGCTTCTGGCCTTCACGCGCGGCATGGTGGCCGAGGTGCTGTCCGTCGCGGCCTGGGCCGGTGCTGCCATCGTGACGATGTACGCCCTGCCCTACGTCCTGCCGCTCGCCCAGCAGCACATCCGGATCGAGATGGCGGCCTACGCCGTGTCGGCCGTGGCGGTCTTCGTGGTCAGCCTCGTGGTCTTCACGATCCTGGGGCGCGCGGTGTCGCGCGGCGTGCAGAATTCCGGGCTGTCGGCGCTGGACCGGTCGCTGGGCTTCGTGTTCGGGCTGCTGAAAGGGGCGATCCTCGCCTCGGTCGCCTATCTGTTCTTCGCCTGGCTGGTGCCGAATCCGGCCGAGCATCCGGCCTGGCTGCAAACCGCCAAGACCCGGCCGCTGCTGGCCGCCGGCGCCGGCATGATCTACGAATTCGTGCCCGAGAACCTGCGCAAGGACGGGCTCGGCCACATGGACGTGGCGCGCGACCGCGCGCGTCAGGCCATCGAGGCCAAGGAGGCGCTGGACCGGCTGTCGACTCCGGTTCCTGGCGCCCCCAAGACCGGTGGTGCGCCGCCGCCCGATACCGGCTATAAGGATCGGGACCGTGGCGATCTTGAACGACTGATCCAGAACGCGCGCTGACGCGCCCGTTGACGACGCGACTTATTTTCACGACGCCCGAGCTGACGAGGACCCTTCGATGCTGACGACGCATCCGTTCGACGACGACAAGCTGCGCGAGGAGTGCGGCGTGTTCGGCATCTACAGCCACGCCCAGGCCGGCGCCATCACCGCGCTCGGCCTGCACGCGCTTCAGCATCGCGGCCAGGAAGCGTGCGGCATCGTCAGCTTCGACGGCGACCGCTTCCACCAGCAGCACGCGCTGGGCCTGGTCGGCGACCATTTCTCGTCGGAAGCGATCATCGCCAAGCTGAAGGGCCCGCAGGCCATCGGCCACGTCCGCTACGCCACCACCGGCGACACCACCATCCGCAACGTCCAGCCGCTCTACGCCGATTTCGAGTTCGGCGGCTTCGCGCTGGCCCACAACGGCAACCTGACCAACGCGCAGACCCTGCGCCGCCAGCTGGTCCGCCGCGGCTGCCTGTTCCA
>JAEZID010000382.1 GCA_023416195.1 Pseudomonadota bacterium
ACGCCGTCCTGCCGCCTGGAAAGCGGATTCAGTACTTCGACCGGGACTCCGACCGGGGATCCTCGAGGGGAGCGTAAACGATGCGTCTGCTGATCGTTGGAACGTTGGAAGGATACATCACCGCCGCGGGCAAGATCGCCATGCAGCGCGGTGCCAAGGTGTCCCACACCGACAGCATCGAGGGTGCGCTCAACGCCTTGCGCGCCGCCGCCGGTGCCGATCTGGTGATGATCGACGTCAAACTCGACATCGCCCAGTTCATCGTCAGTTTGAAGGCCGAGCGCATCACCATCCCGGTGGTCGCCTGCGGCATCGGCACCGACGCGGCCGCCGCCGTGAAGGCGATCCGCGCGGGCGCCAAGGAATACGTGCCCCTGCCCCCCGACGCCGAGCTGATCGCCGCCGTGCTGGAGGCCGTGGCCGAGGAAAGCCACGCCATCGTCTGCCAGGACCCGGCCATGCTCGCCACGCTGCGGATGGCCGATCAGGTGGCGCCCTCCGACGCCTCCGTCATGATCACCGGCGAGAGCGGCACCGGCAAGGAGCTGATGGCCCGCTACATCCACCGCAAGAGCCGGCGCGCCGACCAGCCCTTCATCGCCGTCAACTGCGCGGCCATCCCGGAAAACCTGCTGGAATCCGAGCTGTTCGGCCACGAGAAAGGCGCCTTCACCGGCGCCGTCGCGCGGCGACTGGGCAAGTTCGAGGAGGCCAACGGCGGCACGCTGCTGCTGGACGAGCTGTCGGAGATGCACCCGCGTCTTCAGGCCAAGCTGCTGCGCGCCATCCAGGAGAAGGAGATCGACCGTATCGGCTCGTCCCAGCCGGTGAAGGTCAACGTGCGCCTGATCGCCACGTCGAACCGCAACCTGGAGAACGAGGTGCGGTCCGGCAACTTCCGCGAGGACTTGTACTTCCGCCTGAACGTCTTCAGCGTCGGCATCCCCAGCCTGCGCGAGCGGCCGGAGGACATCCCGCTGATCGCCGACCACTTCCTGAAGAAATACGCGGCGGCCAACGGCATGGGCGAAAAGCGCCTGTCCGACGACGCGCTGATCATGCTGAAGGCCCACCACTGGCGCGGCAACGTGCGCGAGCTGGAAAACACCATGCATCGCGCGGTGCTGCTGTCCAAGGGCGAGACGGTTGGCCCCGAGGCCATCATGCTGACCAGCCAGCTGCTGGCCCCGGAAGGCTCGGCCCAGGCGTCGATCCCGCAGAACTCCCCGGTCGCGAATCCGTTCGCCGGGCCGGGCGGCACCGTGCCCGCGGCGCCGCCGCGCGGCTACGCCCCGCCGCCGGCCGCTTCGGCACCGCCGCCGTCGTCCTCGTCGTTGCCTTTGCCGACCAGCTACGCGCCGCCCCCGGCGAGCGCGAACGGGAACGGCCTCCCCAGCGGTCTGGCCGCCCTGGTCGGCCGCACCGTCGCCGAGGTGGAGCGCGACCTGATCATCGGAACGCTGTCGCACTGCCTGGGCAACCGGACGCACGCGGCGAACATCCTGGGCATCTCGATCCGCACGCTGCGCAACAAGCTGAAGCAGTACAACGAGGACGGCGTGTCCGTCCCGCCGCCGGGCGAGGAACGCGCGGCGGGATGATGTTTCAGGCCCCTCTTCCAGCCTCTGCCGGGAGAGGGAACGTGTGGATAATCGGGCGACGCGGGGGAACAGGAGAGCATGGCGCTCACCGAGCACACCAACCCTGACGGGGGCAGGGGCGGCGCGACCGGCAACATGGCCGCCTTCGGCGAGATGTTCGAGGTCGCGAAGCGCTCGCTGAAGCGCGGCGACATCGTCATGGCCGCCGGCATCATGCTGATCGTCGTCGGCCTGATCCTGCCGCTGCCGCCGATGATGCTCGACATGATGCTCGGGCTGAACGTCACGATCTCCATCCTGATCCTGATGGTCGTGCTGTTCATCGAACGGCCGCTCGACCTGTCCTCCTACCCGACGATCCTGCTGATCACGACGCTGCTGCGCCTGTCGCTGAACATGGCGTCCACCCGCCTGATCCTGACGCACGGGCACGAGGGCACGCAGGCGGCGGGGCACGTCATCGAGGCCTTCGCCGGCTTCGTCATGGGCGGCGACTTCATCATCGGCGTGATCGTCTACGCGATCCTGACGATCGTGAACTTCAAGGTCATCACCGCCGGTTCGGGGCGTATCGCGGAAGTGGCCGCGCGCTTCACCCTGGACGCCATGCCCGGCAAGCAGATGGCCATCGACGCCGACCTGTCGGCCGGCCTGATCGACGAGGCGACCGCCCGCGCCAAGCGCAAGGAGCTGGAGGACGAGAGCGCCTTCTTCGGCTCCATGGACGGTGCGTCGAAGTTCGTGAAGGGCGATGCCGTCGCCGGCCTGATCATCATGTTCATCAACATCGTCGGCGGCGTGGCGCTGGCGGTGCTGCGCTACGACATGCCGGTGCTGGATGCGCTGGACACCTTCACCAAGCTGACCATCGGCGACGGCCTGGTGTCGCAGATCCCGGCGCTGGTCATCTCCATCTCCGCCGGCTTCCTGGTGTCGAAGGCCGGCGTCGGCGGTTCGACCGACAAGGCGGTGGTCGGCCAGCTGACCGGCCACACCTCGGCTCTGGCGCTGTCGGCCGGCGCCATGACCATCCTGGCGCTGATGCCGGGCATGCCGATGCTGCCCTTCATCCCGGTGATCGCGGTCATCGGCGGCGCCGCCTGGTATCTGCCCCGGATGCGCGCCAAGAAGGAGGAGGAGGAAGCCCTCGCCGCCGCCGAGGAGGCCGCCGGGATGGGCGGTGCCGGCGGAGCCGCCGCCCCGATTGCGGACGAGCCGATCGCCACGGCGCTGGCCATCGACCTCATCCGGCTGGAATTGGGCTATGGCCTGCTGTCGCTGATCAACCAGCCGCAGGCCGGCAGCCACCGCCTGACCGACCAGATCAAGGGCCTGCGCCGGCAGATCGCCGGCGAGGTCGGCTTCGTCATGCCGGCGGTGCGAATCCAGGACAACCTCCAGCTTCCGCCCAACAGCTACATCATCCGCGTCAAGGAGATCGAGGCGGGGCGCGGCGACATCCGGCCGAACATGCTGCTGGTCATGGACCCGCGCGGCGACGCCATGAGCCTGCCCGGCGAGCAGACGGTCGAGCCGACCTTCGGCCTGCCGGCCATCTGGATCGAGCCCGGCTACAGCGAGGAGGCGCTGTTCAAGGGCTACACCGTCGTCGATCCGTCCACGGTCATCACCACGCACCTGACGGAACTCATCAAGGACAACATGCCCGAGCTGCTGTCCTTCACCGAGACGCAGAAGCTGCTGGACGAGCTGGACAAGGAGCACCAGAAACTGGTCGCCGACGTGGTGCCCAGCCAGATCACCGTGGGCGGCCTCCAGCGCGTGCTGCAGAACCTGCTTGCGGAACGCGTCTCGGTACGCGATCTTGCTACCATCCTTGAGGGCGTTTCGGAGGCGGCGAGCCAGACCCGCAGCATCACGCAGATCACCGAGCACGTGCGCACACGTCTGGCGCGGCAGATCTGCGACGCGAACATCAACGAGATGGGATTCATCCCGCTCGTCACCCTTTCCCCGGAATGGGAACAGGGGTTCGCGGAATCGCTGGTGGGCGACGGCGACGACCGGCAGCTGACGATGGCGCCGAGCCGCCTGCAACAGTTCATCACTTCGGTCCGCCAAACCTTCGAGCGACACGCCATGATGGGCGAGACCCCCGTCCTGTTGACCAGCCCCCTGATCCGGCCCTTCGTCCGTTCCATCGTGGAGCGGTTCCGGCCGGCGACCGTGGTGATGTCGCAGAACGAGATCCACCCCAAGGCGAAGATCAAGACCCTGGGGCAGATCTGATGGCATGCGCCGTGAACGACACCACTGATTGGCTGGAGGCCCGCGAATGCGGCTGAAGTCCTTCCACGCCAAGACCATGTCCGAGGCCATGAAGATGGTCCGCCAGGCGCTGGGCGACGACGCGATCATCGTCGCCACGCGCGAGGAGGAAGGCGGCGGCGTGCGCGTGACCGCGGCGGTGGAGGAGGACGACCTGCTGATGCAGCAGGCGCGCACGCCCCAGGCCGCGCCGAGGCATGCCGAAGACGACGAGGACGAGGACGAGGAACCGGAGATCGACGTCAGCGAGGCGGTGGCCGACGCGCTGCACCGCCACGGCGTTCCGGCGGCGCTGGCCGAACAGCTGATCGACGCGGCGGCGGGCCTGGACACCGACGACCCCACGCTGGCGCTGGGCGCGGCGCTCGATTCGATGTTCACCTTCAGCCCTCTGCACGACAAGCGCGGGGCCACCCGGCCGCTGGTGCTGGTCGGCCCGCCGGGTGGCGGCAAGACGCTGATCGCGGCGAAGCTTGCGGCCCGCGCGGTGCTGAAAAAGCGCTCCGTCGGCGTCATCACCACCGACACCGTGCGCGCCGGCGGCATGGAGCAGCTGGCCGCCTTCACCCGCGTGATGAAGGTCAAGCTGGTCACCGTCGAGGACCCGGACGCGCTGTCCGGCGCCTTCGAGGTCAACCGGGGCGTGGACGTGGTGCTGGTCGATACCGCCGGGCGCAACCCCTACGACGCCGAGGACATGGCCGACCTGAAGGCGCTGCTCTCCGCCGGGG